>CAVFNU010000034.1:0-6349 GCA_963624235.1 bacterium
TGGAAAGATAGTTCCGCTTTCGGCGGATTTTTTGTATCTTGCTTTTAATAAACCGGTCGGTTATGTCTGTTCCCGCCGCGCTCAAGGCGATGCTCCGACACTTCATGATCTACTTCCGAAGGAATATCGGAAATTAAAAACCGTCGGTCGGCTCGATAAAGACAGTTCTGGGCTGATTTTGCTCACCAACGACGGCGATTTTGCCTTTCAAATGACCCATCCGAAATTTCGCAAAACTAAAGTCTACGAGGTCGAACTCGATCGTCCGCTCGAACCTTTGCATCAGCAGATGATTTCGGATTACGGTATCGAAATCGGTGACGGGATTTCGAAGTTTAAAATTATTAAAAACGGCGAAGCCTCCTACATTGTCATCCTTCACGAAGGACGTAATCGTCAAATCCGCCGTACTTTTGCCGCGCTCGGTTATACGGTCATAAAGCTCCATCGCACCCAATTTGGAAAATATGAACTTGGCGACTTAGAGCCCGGAAAATATGTTATAATAAGACCATGAGCACTATTCTCGCATTGGATATTGGTACGGAATTTGTGAAAGCAATTCTCGCGCGTCCGACGAAAAAAGGCAATCTCGAGATCCTCGGCGTCGGCAAGGCGCGTCAAGTCGAAGGCAATATGCACGCTGGCGCCGTGGCGGACATTCCGGCGGTGGTTTCGGTTTGTGAAGACGCTTTAGTACAAGTTGAGGAACAAGCTGGCGAGCGCGCGAATTTGACCGTGGTCGGTATCGCGGGCGAACTCATCAAGGGCAATACTACGACTGTGAATTATTCGCGTAAAAATCCGAATAAACCGATCACCGACGCCGAAATGGAACAAATCATCAAAAAAGTTCAACAAAAATCCGGCGAAGTGGCGAAAAAGACCGTCGCGCTCGAGACTGGAAATGAGAATGTTGAAGTGCGCCTGATTAATTCTGCCATTGTTTCCCTGACAATTGATGGTTATAAGATCAGCAATCCCATCGGTTTTAAGGGGTCGGACATCGTGATTCAGTTTTATACCGCTTTTGCGCCGTTAATTCATGTTGCGGCGATTGAAAAAGTCTGTGCTGAATTAAATCTCGATCTTTTAACCGTAGCGGTGGAACCGTTCGCAGTTTGCCGCGCCTGTCTCGGTGACGATTTGGAGTCGAGTTTCTCGGGGATTGTGATGGATATCGGCGGCGGCACGACCGATGTAGCGGTGGTCGAAGACGGCGGAGTTGAAGGCACGAAGATGTTCGGCATCGGCGGTCGGAGCTTCACGCATCAAATCGCCGAATCTCTCGGTGTGGATTTTGAAACTGCGGAAAATTATAAGCTCGATTTCGATTTGGGCGAGCTCGATGACCGTATAAAAGCCAAGGTTGAAACTGCACTTTCACGCAATATTTCCGTTTGGCTAACAGGTGTAGAAGTGGCTCTTGAAGAATTTGAAAGTGTTGGCAGTTTGCCACGAAATATCATGCTTTGTGGCGGTGGCGCTGGCTTATCGTTATTACAAGAAACTCTAGCGACATCGAACTGGTACGAAGGCCTGCCTTTTTCGCGCCGACCGTTGATTCATCTGATCGAAGTGGAAGATTTGCCGAACTTAACGATTAAAGACGGTTTTAATCTCGACTATTCTTACGCCACGGCGCTAGGTCTACTTCGTGTCGGGGTCGACACTCTCGCCAGCGCACCCTCCGAAAATAAAATCCGCGCCAAAATCGCCAAAATTCTCCAAAATTAACTTTTCAAGCCACCAAATCAACAAAATACCTCACGTTTTGACCATTAAAAAGCCACGACCCGCCTCAGTCGTGGCTTTAGTTTATTCCAGAACCGCTTTAATTCGCCTTACCCCAGCCGACGAAGACTCTTCCTTTTTAATCTTAAATTTACCGAGAACTCCAGTATGCTCAACGTGTGGGCCACCACAAACTTCGCGCGAGACCGGATTTTCCGAGTCGCCAATCGTATACACCGTCAACTTTTCCGGATATTTATCCCAAAATTGCCCGTGCGCCTTCAAAGTATCGCGCGCATATGCCTTGTCGTATTCCGCAAAACTGACCGGCAAATCGGCTGTGATCCACTCATTCACCTGATTTTCAACTGCAGTTTTTTCTTCGGGTGTCATCTTATGGTCAAGGTTAAAATCAAATCGCACTCGTTCAGAAGTAATATTTGACCCCTGTTGACAAATATTCGGATCGACTAGTTTCTGTAAGGCAGCAAGCAACAAATGCGTCGCAGTGTGATATTTCACCGTTTGCTCGCCGTGGTCTTCGAGCCCGCCTTTAAACATACCTTTCGAGGCAGTTTGCGAACGTTCACGCTGCTTTTTCAGGGCATTTTCAAATTCTTCTCGGTAGTTTTCGGTCAGTTCCACCCCTGTCCGATAGCATTCTTCCACGGACAATTCCAGCGGAAAACCATAAGTGTCCTGCAGTTTAAACAAATCCTGCCCGTCTAAAATCTTATTGTTTTTTGTCAGTTTTCCGAGTTCGCGCAACCCCTTATTTAGTGTTCCTCGAAACGCTTTTTCCTCGGTCAGCAAAACCTCGAGCGCTGTTTCGCGATGTGTCAAAATCGCATCCGGTAAGCTAGTATAATTCTCCGCCACAATCGGCACAATTTCTGCGAGGAAATCCGACGCAATTCCGAGGTCTAGCGCCCGGAGAATCGCTCGACGAATTAACCGTCGCATTGCATAGCCCTGCGTTTTGTTCGAAGGCTTCAGCCCCTGCGCCGCGAGAAGATATGCTCCGCGGATATGATCCGCAATCACCCGCATCTCATCGGTATTATTTTCGTACTTTTTTCCCGAAATTTCTTCCAATTTTTCAATAATCGGCTTCATCAACGAGATTTTAAACACGTCAAACGACCCAATCGCTGCCGCCGCAATCCGTTCCAGTCCCGCGCCAAAATCCACATTTTTCTTGGCGAGCTCTTCAAAAGTCCCGTCTTCCTTGCGCCGATATTGCATAAATACTTGGTTGCCGATTTCCATAAATCGCGCCCCGTCCGAAGCCGGATGCGCCAGACCATATTTTTCTTCGTCCTGCAACTCTTCGCCAAAATCATAAAACACTTCCGAATCCGGCCCACAGGGGTCGCCAATCGGCGTAGTTTCACAACCGCCGCCCCGACTCCACCAGTTTTCATGGTCGTCGTAAAAGAAAATTCGCTCCCCCGGTTTAATTCCCCGCTTGTCGCCGTTTTCTGCCGAGCCAATTTCAGCAATTTCCGCCTCAATTCCGGCTTCACTAAACACTTTTTGCCAAATTTCCGCCGCTTCGGTGTCGCGTGGAATGCCATATTTTTCGTTCCCGATAAAACAAGTCACATAAATTCGCTTCGGGTTCAGCCCTACCACCTCTGTCAAAAACTCAAAAAACCCGCGAATTTGTTCTTCCTTAAAATAATCTCCGAGCGACCAGTTGCCCAGCATCTCGAATACGGTCGTGTGCCGCGGGTCGCCCACGTCTTCGATATCTTGTAATCTCATCGACGGTTGCGAATCGCACAGTCTCGTCCCCTCCGGATGAGGCTGCCCCAAAAGATACGGGAGCAACGGTTGCATCCCCGACCCCGTAAACAACGTTGTCGGGTCGCCCTCCAGCACCAGCGGCGCCGGCGCAATCACCTTGTGTCCGCGCTTTTTCTGAAACTCCAAAAACTTCTCTCTAATCGTGTTCGTATCCATACCTCAATTATATCAAACCTTAGTAAATATTTCCAGAGACAGTACTTATCAGAAAACTTGACAATATATATATATATAATAGCGAGATATGAAGCATATCTCGAAACTTTACGATACTATTTGCCAAGATCCGAGCATCAAAACTTTAACGTTTGATGTTTTTGACACTATTCTAATACGCAAAATTCATCCAGAAGGTCAACAATTTTTATTGGTTGCTGAGAAGTGGCTATCTCTTTTTAGAAAATACATCAATCCTGAAATTACAGTAGAAAAAATCTATTATCTGCGTTTATACACGCGTAACGAACTTTTTGATATTTATAATAAATATATTAAAACCGAAGAAAAAACCAAACAACATTCCCACTATGATGTTACTCTAGAAAGTTGGTTTAAAAATCTCGTGAATGTTACCGCAATGCTCTATAACGTCAAGATCACTAAAGAAATCACCACGCAAATGGTGAGAGAAATGATTGTAGACGAGCTAGAAACTGAAATTGACAATCTAGTGCCAAACCGACCGTTGATTAATTGCGTCAAACAGCTCAAAAAAGCTCGCCCAGACTTAAAATTTTATTTTGTTTCCGACATGTATCTCACCACAAAACAAGTAAAGATGCTCTTGTCCGCCCACAATATTGAGTGTTTTGATGACGGCATTACCTCTACGGATGCAAAATCCGCAAAATACGATGCGAGTATTTTTTATCAACTGTCTAGTCCAAAAATATTTGGGAATTCTTTTGATCTGCCTTCTAATTTGCATGTTGGGGACAATCGCACCTCGGACTACATCATGCCACGCAGGGCCGGAAGTGAAGCTTTTTGGTTAAAAAATGTTCATCAAGTCATTGAAAATAAGGTAAATCATAAAAAGCTTACCAAAAAAACGGAAAAACTTCAAAAAGCAGAACTCCTCCGATTGCAGCAAGAACTAGAAGCAGAAAAACCTAGCGACATCTGGGTCAAATATGGAGAACTATTCTCTTTGCCTTTGTTTAGTTTTCTTGCGCATGTTGCAATTTCGGCAAATAATGCTCCGGATACGACTTTTATCCTTACAAGTAGTGAAGCAAAATTCTTCGGTGAAATTGCCAAAGCCGAGCTTGCCGATGCTTTGTCCCGAGAAAATGTCATCATCGCGAATAAACTAAATCGCAGAATGATGTTCCGCGCGCTAATTTATCAACTCCTAGAAAATGATAGCCTCGAACAAAATTTACGTTCAATTGTGAGTTTAATCGGTTACGGCGAGGTAGATGGGTCGCGGTTTGAAGCGTATAAATTTATTTTCGGCAAAGAATACCCGTGTGGCGAAATGACGCTCAATTTACGCAACGACAAAGACTTTTTCAAAACCCTGTATCACGAAATCGCGCATATAAGTACAAAACGCAAGCACGAATTAAAAAATGCTTATGATTATGTTCTTTCGCTAATCGCCAAAATTTCACAACAAGCTGTCGTTGTTGATGTCGGCTGGGGTGGGACAGTTCAAATTTTGTTTACAGAATTTTGCAATAATCTAGACAGCGATAAAAAAGTTACTGGCCTTTATCTTGGCGCTCATCCAGCAGATAGATTTCCAGTTAAGCACACTTATCTAGACGGCTATTTAATTCATAATGTCCGGGACAGCAAAGACCGTACTATTTGGAATGCGGTCTTGTGGGAATACGCCTATACTAATAAACCGCAATTCGAAGCCGATGGATATCGTCTAAAGCTCATTCGTCAAGGCATGCATCAAGGAGCTGAATATTTTCGGCATATTAATATGTCGCCATACGATTATTTTAACTTTGTATCTAAAAAATCTTTGCGTCGCTTAATTGGGAACCCTTCTCGTGCGGAGGTCAAGACTCTTGGTGATATTGAATTTGACCGAGGTTTTATTGATAAAACGTCCTCTAAACTCGTTGATATGGACTATTCACAAGTATCTTTTTACAAAATGATACTGAACCACCCTAGAAATACAGTCAAAAATATAATTTTTGCACAAAATCATTGGCCAGCTGGATATATCAAATATTATCATCTGTTTGGTCTTAGAACAGCGTTAAAAATTTATGGTAAATTTAATGGTAAAAAATATATCTAAAATAGTGCATATATTCGATCTGCTGCTCTCTAAGTAATAACACTTCGGATATGTCGAAGCTCTAAAAGGCTAAAAATCCCTAGCACATAACTGAAAAAATGAATCCAGCCATTATAAAAACTTTTCTTTTTAGCATAAGTGTGATATTATAAACATAAGTATCATTTAATACAAAGGATCTAAAATGGCACAAGCAAAAAAGAAAACTGCGACTAAAACCGCCAAAAAAACGCAAGCTTGCTCTAAGGCTAAATCTTGTCCGGCGAAAAAATGCCAGCAAAGGCAAAAACAACAACAAAATTCGAACATGTTCTTCGTGATTTCGATGAGCGTGCTCGCGGCGACATTGCTGTTTGCAAACTTGATGATGATTGCGGCGTAAAACTAAACAATAATTCCGCCGCCGAGGCAAATCTCTCCAGCGTAAAGCACGGCGCTCTGCCCAGAAGCAGGGCGCTTGACTTTTTGCTCAAAATATATCGTTTTTCCGTCAAATTTCGCCGGAATTAACGGTGCGCGGTGACGCAGTCGCACTAAAAC
>CAVFNU010000035.1:0-9317 GCA_963624235.1 bacterium
AGTAGGAGGAATATGTTTGAAATTGAAAGCAAAAACCAAGACGAAATCACTATCAGTACGAAAAAAACTACTATAAAATTTAACGTCGCTGATGCTTCCATCGACGCCGGCCTTGCTGTTGGTAAAATTGTTGGGCCTGGCGAATTCGAAATCGGCGACATTAGCGTTCGTGGTATTGCTACTGCGAGCAACAAAACTATTTATGATGTCGAAATTGGCGGAGTTCATGTTGGTATTCTTGGCGACATCGAAGAAAATCTCGACGATATCGTCGCTGATATTCTCTGCACTTCCTCTATTCGCGCTATTCGCGAAATCGAGCCGAAGCTTATCGTCGCAATGGGAAATGTCGATGGTATGGTTGCTGACTTGAAATTGACCGCTCGGACCGAAAAGAAATTAAAAATCAAAAATCTCGACAGCCTTCCGGCGGCTAAAGAAGTGGTGGTTCTGAATTAATGGATTTAAGCCTAATTAGCGTCGTTATTGTTTTAGTCATTGTCGTCGGCTCGGTCATTTTGCATGAACTAGCACATGGCGCAGTCGCTTATCTTCTCGGCGATCGCACCGCAAAGGATGCTGGTCGGTTAACATTGAATCCGATTAAACATATCGACCCCTATATGTCGATTCTTGTTCCGGTAATTCTATATCTTTTGAATGCCCCAGTTTTTGGTGGTGCGAAGCCTGTCCCTGTGAATTTCCGAAACCTGAAATGGCACGAATGGGGCATGGCTCTAGTCGCGCTTGCCGGACCGCTTACGAACTTTTTGATCGCTTTTCTGACTTTTATTATTGGGCACGCTGTCGGTTTAATCGGTTTCGAACCCGGTAACGGGCTTTTTTATGCCGCAAATTCTACAATGGCTTTTGTCCTCGCTGAAATCGTGATGATTAATCTTGGTTTTATGATTTTTAACTTAATTCCGATTCCGCCGTTAGACGGCTCGCGGGTGCTCTATGCGATTTCGCCAGATTTCTTCCGCAATATTCTCGACACGCTCGAGCGTTACGGCGTCTTTATCGTCTACGCTCTGATTCTTTTCTTTGGGCAACTCTTTGCTAATCTAATGACAAATGGCATTGAGGGGATCTTGAATTTATTCAACCTAATCGTCGGCTAGGCTCTCTTTACAAAGTGGTCTTTACCAGGTATAATTAAACTAGCCCTATCGGCAACATGATTTTCCTGAATAATCATGTTATAGGGATTTCGTGGCTTACGACTGTGGTCGTATCGCATAAGATTTTACCCACCTTGTATATATTACGGGGAAAACAGGTCGACGGGGCTTTTATAAAGAAGGTGGGCATGAAACAAAGAATTCGCGTAGTTGGTTTAATTAGAAACAGTGAGGGGGTTTTAGTCTTTAAATGTAGCCGTGGTCGGTCGGAAGGCCCGATTTTTTGGGAACTTCCAACTGGAAAAATCAAATTCGGTGAACAGCCCGAAGAAGCTATGGCTCGTTCTCTAACTGAGTTCACTGGCCTCGTTGCGAATACGATCAAATTGAAAGACGTAATCACATTCCTCGCTCCTGAAGGGTCAACTAGGCTCAGTAATCTCTACATCGTCTATGAACTTTCTGTCGATGAAGGCCTAAAACCTACTCCACGTAGTCGTTATACAGCTTATAAATTTATCAAGAATTTTGAATCTGCGAATCTGCGCTTGACTGAAACCAGCACCTCCGTTCTTGAGATTGAATCCGGAAAAGCTACTCCTGGACACGCTTCAGTTCGTTCTGTTGCAAATGGTGTTATTATTAATGTTGATGGCGCTTCTCGTGGCAATCCGGGTCCGTCCGGTATCGGTTTCTGTATTTTTGACAACAATAACCTTGTTGAACGCGGCGGGGAATTTATCGGTTTCGCAACTTCTCGCTCTGCCGAATACTATGCTATGCGTAAAGGGGTCGAACGTGCAGTCGAACTGGGCTACAAGACTGTACGTTTTTTCTCAGACAGTCTGATGGTCGTTAATCAACTTAACGGTATTTTCAGCGTTAAAAATCAAGATATCATCCCGATTTATAACGATATTCAAGAAAAACTCAGCCAATTCGACGCGGTCTCCTTTACTCATGTCCCACGTTCTGAAAATATGATCGCCGACTCCGAGGCTAACGCTGCTATCGACAGAATCCTCAAGAAATGATATAATTGTCTTGAGCCTGAAAGACGATCGCTTTAGATAAGAGGAAAGTCCGGGCAACACAGAGCAGGGTAGTCGCTAACAGCGACCGTCCGTAAGGATAGGGAAAGTACCACAGAAACAATACCGCCGGCTTGTCCGGTAAGGGTGAAAAGAGTGGGGTAAGAGCCCACAGCGCGCGGTAGCGATACAGTGCGGAGGCAAACCCTACCTGTTGCAAGGAGTGCTAGATAGCCTGGCTCGGGCATGCACGTTTACCGCTAGAGCACTATAGCAATGTAGCGCCAAGATAGATGATCGCCGTTTCGTATTTTAATGCGAATCACAGAACCCGGCTTATAGATGGCTCATCAAAAAACCGACTTTTAGTCGGTTTTTTGATAGGAATGGACGAAGACTACTTTTTAGCAGACGTCGCCTTCGGGCTTTCGATCAAGCCCTTCTTTTTCAACGTTCGGAGCGCTGAAGTCGAAATATTCATCTTTACTTTTTTGCCGTTGATGATTAATGTTCGCTTCGACACGTTCGGCTTAAAAACTTTTCGCGTATGGCGTTGCGAGAATGAAACATTATGGCCATACATTTTGCCTTTTCCGGTAACTTCACAAATCGCCATCTTATTTCTCCTTTACCGTGTTAACAATTTTCTTAAATGCTTCCGGATTATTCACCGCGAGATCCGCTAAAATTTTTCGGTCAAGCGTGATGCCTTTTTTCTTTAATCCTGCGATTAGTTGTGAATAAGAAATCCCCAATTCTCGCGAAGCATTATTGATTCGCGTAATCCAGAGCGCTCTTAAATCACGTTTGCGATTCCGTCGGTCGCGATAGCTGTAGGACAAAGCCTTAATGACACCCTGTTTTCCTAGGCGATAGCTTCGGGTGCGAGAATGTTGCATCCCCTTAGTCTTCTTCAATAATTTCTTATGTTTCGCGTGCGCCGCGACACCTCGTTTTACTCTCATTTTAAACTCCTAACGCCCGCTTAATATTTTTCTTAATTTTTCCGTTCATTTTTGCTGAAGTCTTAATATTGCGTTTTCGTGCTTTCGACTTCTTCGCAAGGATATGATTCCCAAAAGCACGCTCTCGGATAACTTTCCCCGAACCGGTAACTTTTATCCGTTTCGCCGTGCCTTTATGTGTCTTCATTTTTGGCATAGATTTTCCTTTAGTTTAGTTAACAATATTTTAGGCAAATCGACTAAAATGCCTATTTTCTGGGCATATGCCCAACTTTTTCACCGTTTTTAATCTGTTTCTGACAAATCTACAACGGTATTCAAAGGTGCTACCGAATAGCCTAGAAAAGTAGGAAAATACTTTTTTCGTGCTTAAGTCGGTCACAAAACCGGTTATTTTTTTCGAACCTGAACCGACAGGTTCCGTCCGCTCATTTGGGGTTTTCCTTCGACGATCACGCCATCTCCAAGCAGTTCAATCACTTTATTTAAAAGTTCCGAACCGATCTCTTTGTGTGCCATTTCACGACCTCGGAAAATAATCATAATCTTCACTCGGTCGCCATCATCGAGAAATCCTCGCATTTTCCGGACTTTAATATTAAGGTCGTTATCTGAGATCTTTAGACCAATCTTCATTTGTTTTAGCTCGGATTGTTTTTCACGAGCCTTTTTTCGATTCTTGGCTTCCTCTTTCATCTTTTGGTATTGATATTTACCCCAATCGATGATTTTCACGACCGGTGGATTAGCATTAGCGGCAATCTCCACTAAATCCACTCCCTGTTCCTTCGCGAGAAGTTGCGCCTCACGACTCGACATAATGCCAAGCTGTTCGCCACTCGAACCAATTACTCGGACCTCTGGGTAACGAATTTCTTCGTTCAATCTAGTCCGTGATTGTTTTTTGATGATAGTCCTTTCTTCTCTTGAATTAACCTGTTACCAATTATACTAAACATCAGGGAAAAAAGCAAGAGTTTTGCACTGTATTTTTTAGATTCGTTTCTACTGGCGCTTCACATGTCTTTTGCAATATTAAAATTTTACCTTCGTCGATAGCTTAACGCCTCGGCAAGATGCTCTGGTTTTATCTCCCTTACTCCTTCAAGGTCTGCAATCGTCCGCGCGACCTTTATCGTCTTAAAGTATGATCGCGCCGAGAGATTAAGCTTTTCTGACGCATTAGAAAGCAAGCTCTCGACTTCTGCAGAAAGTTTGATTTTTTGCGAGACTTCAAAACTCGACAGGGAACTATTAAAAACCCCGTCACGCTTGTAACGGGCTTTTTGGCGTAAAATTGCCCCTGTTATAGTTTTTTTCACAACATCATGCTCGTGGTTTTCAGTCGGCGCCTCTCTCAGCAAATCTGCATTCTCTACTTTTTCCACTATCACGTTCATATCGATTCGATCAAATAAAGGCCCAGACAATTTTTTTCGGTAATTTTGAATTTGGGTCTCAGTGCATTTGCATTCGTGCGTCGGGTCACCAAGATAACCACAGGGGCAGGGGTTCATCGTTGCAACAAGCATGAAATCCGCCGGAAAAACAGTTTTTCGGTTTGCCCTCGAGATCGCAATGTTCTTGTCTTCAAGTGGCTGGCGTAATGCCTCTAATACCGAGCGTGGAAACTCTGGTATTTCATCCAAAAACAGCACCCCCTTATGTGCTAGAGAAATTTCCCCAGGCCCACTTACGCCACCAATTATTGAGGTCGCACTCGCTGTGTGGTGCGGACTTCGAAAGGGACGTTCCACGATAGTTTTTTCTGTTAGTAGTCCCGCGATTGAATACAACTTCGTAATTTCAATTTTCTCTTCAGGAGTAAGCTCTGGCAAGAGATTTGACGCAGCCTTAGCCAGTAAAGTCTTTCCTGCTCCTGGCGGACCAGAGATCAGAATATTATGATGACCTGCAATCGCAATTTCCATCGCTCTTTTTGCTAATTTTTGCCCTCGAACGTGGTCTAAAAATGGCCCAGAAACGCATTTTTTGGCCGCTTCTAGCGTTGAAGCATCCTCATTTGCCTCTTTTAGCGTTATTTGTCTTTTTAGCGCTAAAAATAGCTCCTGCAGGGTCGTCACCCCATAAATTGCTATGTCTGGGACCAGCGATGCTTGCGGTAAATTCGCAATTGGTACATAAACTTTCTGAATCCCCGATTTGCGAGCTATTTCTACGATGTTGATGATTCCTCGAACGGGCTTCACCTCTCCGTTTAAAGACAATTCTCCAACAAATAATTTCCCGTGTATATCATTTTTTAATAGTTGCCCCGATAAAATTAGTATTGAAAGCGCGATCGCCAAATCAAGATATGCTCCATCTTTTATTAGGTCCGCCGGAGCGAGGTTTATCGTTATTTTTCGATCGGGAAACGAAAAATCAGAATTCACAAGTGCACTCCTTACTCGCTCTTTTGATTCGCTGACGGTTTTATTTGCCATGCCAACAATATTAAAAGCTGGAAGCCCCCGATTCATATCTCCCTCGACTTCGACCAGCTTTCCATCGAAACCGTAGGGTATTGCTGAATGTATC
The DNA here is from genome assembly GCA_963624235.1 of bacterium. Classification (GTDB taxonomy): domain Bacteria; phylum Patescibacteriota; class Saccharimonadia; order Saccharimonadales; family Saccharimonadaceae; genus Nanosyncoccus. The sequence goes on from CAVFNU010000035.1 coordinate 5,662, forward strand.
TTGCTAATCATGCCTCCTATCTATCATGCTCTAAAAAATAATTCAACCCCCCACCCAAAAATCTGTGGAAAACTCGTCAAGAATTATACAAAAATTGTTCAAAAAAGTATGAAAAATCTATTGACATTAGCATTTTGGGGCGTTATAATAGGGGTAGCTTTTGAATAAAAAAATTATTCAAAAGGTCAAAATAAAAATTTAGCCAAAATAACTCCACACTCTACAAGTAAGGCCGGTTTTCCTCGCAGTTACCGGCCTTATTCTATTGCTAGAAAAATCTTTTTATGGTAAAATAAAAACAGTTGGGGCTGACAAAGCTTAGACGGGACATTAACAGCTGACGATGCGTGTCGATTGAATACCGTAAGTATTGAATAAGTGCTAAAAACACGAAAACCGCGCATGTTGCTTACATGCCGGCTTATGCTTAATATAATTTAGGCTGGTTCGCGTTTGAGGTTTCGTAGAACGTGAATTATCATAGCTCGAGACTAAGATCGTTCAAATGGCGAAGAATGATTCGAAAACTTAGCCTGCACGTTTGCTAGTTTCGTTTTCTGCCGCTAGCAAAATTCGTAAAGACGAAACAGAAAACTACGCACGTAGAATCGCAGCCCGGTGATGTTTTGGACCCGGAGGCAGTATCCGGCAGCTCCACCAAAAATATAGATTTTGCCCTTCACGGGCATTTTTTCTTTGTCCGAAACGCTAAAAAACCGCCAATGTTGTAAAAAATACAACAAAATGAATAAGAAATTAGAACAGGGAAGAAATAGGGCTATTGTTGTAAAAATTACCTCAAAAAAGTCTGAATAAATCTATTGATTTTTTTAAAAAAGTGTGCTAGACTAAAAGTAGTCGTGAGACTAAAACAAACATTTAAAAAACACATCAAAAGGAGTCAAATGGCAAGGAATCGACCAAAAGCTAGAAATAAACCGTAAGCTTTAGCGGGCGAAAAGGTAATTTCTAGCCATAAATTACACTCTAGGAATTACCTAGAGCTCCGCTAAAGCCATCGTCTCCGGGGCGAAAGCGTAGAGCGCATTAGTAAATCTTTCATTAGCACATTAGAAAACCATAAACCAGAATGAAAGAAAAAACTAATCAGGACGATGCTTCACCTAGTAGTGAAGCGGTCAACAGGGAAGAGCGGGTTAAGGCTCTGGTCAATAGTTAAGATTTAAGTGCCGGATAGCCTACCGCTTCTTCTCCTAAAAAGGAGACCGGATCTTGGGGGCAAAAATAAAATATGGTATAATCAGGACATGGAACATAAACGTGTTGCCTATACCACCAGCATTGTAGGACTCGCAACCTTAATTTTAATGCTCTGTTTCACTTCTCCGACGGAAATCGGTCCGTTCGGAGTTTTGTTATTTTTTACAACACTATACTTGGTCTTTTTTGGTCTCTCGACCCTTTTTATTCAAGCCTTTAAGCGGATCGCATTCAAAAAAGAAAATCTTAAAAATAAGGATTACCTCTATTCTGCAGTACTAGCTTTCGGCCCGATTATGCTAATGATGGCGCGCTCGTTCGGCGCTATTAATCCCTGGACGATTAGCCTAATTCTGATTTTCCTTGTTCTGGCAGAATTTTTAATCTACAAAAGAGTTTGAAAATATGCTAAAATAAGCATATGGATTATGGGCATACGCAAAACCCTAAGGAATTTGAGCTTGATCAGCTAAATTTTGATTCTGATGAAATGTTTTGGGAACACGGTACGTCTTTCACTCGTGATTCTCGTACGCTTGGCAACAAAGTTATTTCTACTCCTGAAGAAAAACCTGAGAGTGCCAATAAAAGTGAACAGGTAAGCGCGAATATCTCCTCCGTTGCCAATATCTCTGAATCCGCCTCTTTTAAATCCGAAGACCATGACCAACTTGGACGAATCATCGACCTCGAGATGCCACCGGTAACCCGCGAAGGCTTCGCTCAACCTGAACAAGTCTCAAAGAAATTCAACAAAAAAGCCCCCTCCGATGCCGAGATTCTCTCACAGGCGCTCTCTTTTAGTATCAAGGACATTAAAACTGATGACAAACTCGATCCTAGAGCCGTTAAAATTGTCGATGACGCAATTCATAAACTCGACCAAGATGGGAATATTGCCGATTTTTATAATACCGCGCGTGAGATGATGGAAACTAATCTCAAAAACTCTTATAATCGAAAGTTGGTAGCCTGATGGAACCGAGGGTGGTAATTTTTGTCGCTGTTTTCGCTATTATCTTAATAATAGCAATTGTCTTCAGTGCCCGCATTTCTAAGCTTCGTAAAGCGAAGAAGTACGAGCGAGGTTTAAAGATGGTGCCTCTGTTCATTCATCTTCCGCCCACCACTGATGATATCGAGACCGGCAGCCGAGATGAACGCGACATTGCGAGCGAGGCGATATCGAAAGCCCAGATTCTCTACTCAATTCTCTCCTCAACCATCACTAAAGGAATCAAGACCAAGATTTACGGGCAGCGTCATTTTTCTCTGGAAATCATCGCCAAAGACGGCTTCATTCATTATTATGCCATCGTCCCAGCAGTTTTAACCGAAACCGTGAAGCAAGCTGTCCAATCTGCTTATCCGACTGCTCGTCTCGAGGAAAAGCGAGAGGAAAATATTTTCGAAGGTGGTGGCGGGCTTAACGCGGTTACTGGGGCGGAGCTTTCACTCAATAAAGAGTCATACTTCCCAATTACCACTTATGAAGACACTAAGCGCGATGCTCAAATGGCGATTTTAAATGCTCTTTCGAACGTGAACAACGGAGAAGGTGCAGCTGTACAAATTTTGTTCCGCCCTGCACACAAAAATTGGTCGAATAAAGCCAAAGAATATATCGAACGTGTTCAAAAAGGTGAAAAGCCGAAGTCTTTCGGTTCTGGATTAGGGGATTTGGCAATCGATTTAATTCGCGCTCCCTGGGAAGTCCCAGAAGCCCACGAACGTGAAGAACGCGAGATCGTCACTAATTTAAAGCAAGACGAAGTTACCGCAATCACTAATAAACTGCGCTTTCCAGCTTTTGAGACCTTAATTAGAGTAATAGCCAGCTCTGCCAACCAAGCCCGCTCAGAGGCGATTATGGGCGGAATTGTCAGCAGTTTTTCCCAATTTAACTCTCCTGAGCTCAATGGCTTCAAGGTAAATACGATGAAAGACCCGAAAAAATTGGCGGTTGATTATACTTTTCGTTTCTTTCCATTAAGAAACCGTTCGACTATTCTTAACAGCGTCGAACTTGCCTCGATTTTTCATCTTCCTGAACAGAATGCCATTCCGAACTCAAGCGTTGAACGCCAGCTTACCAAACAGGTTGACGGTCCGGCACGTCTTGCCACCGAAGGTGTTTTCCTCGGTACAAACGAATTTCGTGGCACGAAAAAGCCAATCTACCTCGACGACAAAAACCGTCGTCGTCATATGTATGTTATCGGGCAAACTGGTATGGGTAAATCCGTCTTTCTCGAGAACATCGCTTTTCAAGATATGTGCGACGGTCGCGGGTTTGCCTTCATCGACCCGCACGGTGACGCTGTTGAAGCGCTTTTGAAACGAGTTCCCGAAGAACGCATCGATGATGTTATCTATTTTGACCCTTCGGATATCGAGCACCCTGTCGGTATGAATATGTTCGAATACACCACTGA
>CAVFNU010000036.1:0-5811 GCA_963624235.1 bacterium
TGCCACCACCGACAGTCCAATCGGATCCGAAACTTGTACATGTACCACATCCGGCCGAAAATCTGCGAGAATCCGCTTCACTTCTCGTCCCGGAAAAACCGACACTCTCAGGCCATGTTTATACCAAAGCTTTTTCTTTGCCGGTACTTTATGGATTTGATCCGGATAAACTCGCACATTCACTGATTTTACATAACAAACCCTCACTCCATCTTCAATTCGCGTCGATGCCTTTCCGGTTTGTGACGGACAAATCACTAAAACTTCATGCCCACGTCGCGCCAACCCCACCGCTAAATTGTGTGAAAACACCGCCACGCCGTTTATCATCGGATAGTACACCGCCGTGGCGATCACGATTTTCATTACAACGCTTTCGCCTTGTCGAGCTGCGGATCGCGTCCCGCATTGATGTCTTCATACGACCGCTCAACTTTCTCATCCGGCTCGATTCCTTCGCCGTTAATCGAGCGATCTTTCGGCGTATACCACTCCGCCGTCGTCACCTTCAATGTTGTCCCATTCGACAAATCATACAAATTCTGGACCACACCTTTACCATAAGTTTTCTCGCCTACCACTGTCGCCTTACCATAGTCTTGTAACGCCCCCGCCACAATCTCCGATGCCGACGCTGTCGAACCATTCACTAGCACCACCGTCTTCATATTAGCGAGAGTTGCTTTCCCAGAACTCGATTTTTCTTCCGAATTGCCGAAATGCGTCGACTTTTGCAGCAAAATCGTATCGTTATCAATCCACAAACTAAGTAAATCTTTCGCCGCCGAAACATAACCGCCGCCATTCCCACGCAAATCCAAAATCACTTTATTCACACCTTTACCCGAAAATTCTTTTGCAAAACTTTGTACCATCGTCCCCGTGTCCTCGTCGAATCGCGTCACCGTCACAATCGCCGTCGAACCCGAATATTCCACATATGCCGAGACATTATTAATTTCTTCACGTTTCATCGTGAATGATTTTTCTTCACCATCACGCACCACCGTTACCGTCACCTCCGACCCCGCTTCACCGCGCACCTTTTTTGCAATCTCCTCTGTCGACATACTATAAACTTCTTCGCCATCTACCTTATACAAAATATCACCCGCAAGAATTCCCGCTTTTCGTGCCGGATTATCCGGCAAAGTCCGAAGAACCCTTACATAACCATCACGAAGCCCCATCTCAACACCAATTCCGCTTCCAACATTCCCATGCAAATCATCATAAAATTCCGTCGTCTCATCCGCGTCCATATAAACTGTATATTTATCGCCCAGCGCCTCAGTCAAACCTTTTTTCGCCCCTTCGATCACATCCGTTTTCGAAATTTCACCGTTATAAGAATTCGCTAATTTATTATAAACTTCATTTAGTTCCGACCAATCCACTTCCGAACTATGATCAGTTTCAAATCCAAGATATGGCGCAAATCCCGCAAACCAATTATTCCAATTCGCCCCTAAAATTCCCCCCAGCACCGCCATTACCGTGCCAATAATAATCGCATTACCTAAACTTACCTTCTTTTCCATAAGCCTATTATATCACAAATTAAAAGTGAATATAATTATATCGTCCAACTTCGCCTGCCGAAATTGTCCGTGCACCAAAATCGCCATAATGTGAACTCCCAGAATAAAGATAGGTTGCATAAGCATTATTATATTCCGTCACATTGATCGAGCCGTCACCGTTCACGCTTTCCACCCAGAACACGTGTCCGTATGGATATCCATCAACTTGCCCCACCGTGCCTGCTGCCGGACTATTGTCAACTCGGTAGCCCGCATTCCTAGCATTATCATCCCACGAATATGCATTTCCCCAATTAAGCACCACACCATACCGTTCATACGCTTTCCACCCCGCATAACTCACGCATTCACAAACATAACCGCCAATAATCCTACCACTTAGCGAAGTTAAATAATAATCTTGGCGTCCTGGACAATCGCCTTGCCACGGATAGCTGTTGAAACCGCCCGCATATCTGCTATCGCCACCACCAGTTAAGTATTTTGCTGCCCAAGCTTGATAAGCTTTCTGATATTCTTCCCGCGCCTGCGCCGCTACCTCTTCGTAAGCATCAGCATCATTTTGATATTTTGCGACCAGACTTTGTAATTCTTGCTGTTTTTCGACCATTTCTTCTTTTGCTTTTTGCTGTGCCGCTAATTTTTCTTCAACTTGTGTTCGACTTTCTTCCAAAGCTTTCTTTTCATCTTTAATTTTTAGAGCCTGTGTATTAATTTGCTCCCGTGCCACTTCTTCTCGCGTTGCTTTTTCCGCTAGGTCCGAAATCGAGCTCGCACCTGCGAGAATGCGAATCGGTTCCGCGTCCGATTCAAAATGCATATTTACTAGAAGTTCCGCCAAAGCTTCCTGATCGCTTTCAATCTCTTCCTCAGTTTTCTCAATCTTCACCTTCAATTCAGCTATCGCCGCCTCCGATTCTGCAATTTCAGCCTCTTTCCCTGAAATTTCCGTTTGAATATCATTAACTTTTCGTTGATAAGCATTCGCCGAACCCGCCGAACTGGTCGCTTTTCGATTTGCTTCTGCTTCTTTTGCCGCCGCTTCAGTACATTCAGTGCATTCAGGCATAGCATTTGCATTCAATTCATTTATTTTCAAACCAAAAAACGGAGTCGCCAAAAGCACCGCCACCATAGACCAGAGCAAAAACTTTTTGTTTAACTTTTTGTTTTTTGTTTTCACATTTTTATTATAACATAAGCATTTTAAAAAATGCAAGTTTTTTCAATTTTAATGCGTCTTATGTAGATATTTCGAAACCGCGAGGCGTGCCGAAATTCGCCCTATTAGTACTCCAAGAATAATAAATGCGAGAAAGACAAGGACTAATTGATTTGATTCTAGAACATTACTGATTTGTGAAATATCGATACCGTATTTTTCTAGCTTTGGTGATAAAGCTTCGAATCCAAAATACGAAATCGTCCCTGCAACCACTCCCGCAATCGCACCACAAATTTCCGCCTCAACCAAAAACGGCCCACGGATAAATCCTTTATCCGCTCCAACCAATTTCATCATATAAATTTCTTCTCGCCGCGAAAAAATTGCCATCCGAATAGTCGAGAAAATGATTAGTACCGAAATCACTAAGAACACCGCCGCGAAAATAATCCCGCCCGTTCGCGCAATTCGCGCCCACGACGTAATCGTACTAATTTCCGCCTGGTTCACATCATAAGTCGGCGCTTTTTCTTTATCTGTATTCGCCGTAAATAATTCGTCCTCTTCGACAACATTCTTTATACTATCCAGACTATCTACATTATAAACTTTTATCCGCATCGTCGCTTGCATTTTATCGATCATCACCTGAGACATTTCATCATCTAAAATCCCGATGATTTCATCACTTTCTTCATTGTCCTTCAAAAACTTCTGATATTCTTCTTCCGAAGTCGCAGTTTCTACCGACTTAATATTCGAATCTTCTTTAATCCGATTTTCAAGTTCTGTTAAAACCTCGCGCGACGTATTCGGCTTGAAATAAATCGTAATATCGATTTTATCTTTCATTAGTTCCGCCGTACTCGTCAAAATCACACTCGCCACAATTGTCACAAACAAAATAATCAACGTCACCGCCATTACTACCGTCGCAGCCGTCGACAACCAAATATTTCGCCCAAAGCCCTTTGTTCCGTATTTTACCACCCGTGCCGTATCTCGCACCACGTGTCGGCTACGATTTTTTTGCATCGTCCTCAAACTTTTTTTCGAAACGCGCTTCAGTCTCTGCTCTTTTTCCGCTTTTGTAATCTTTTCTGCCATCTAAATTACCTTCTTTTTCATTCCTTCTAAACCAGTTTTCGGCCTCAATGCGTGCCCCGGGACTTGAACCACTCGCGTCGGTCGTTTCGGCACCGGCATCTCATCTAATTTATAAACTCCGCCTGTCTTTTGATCGTCAACAATTTTACCGTGTTTCAAAGTCACTACTCGCTTTTGTAAAGTATTTACCACGCTTTCATTATGCGTCGTCACTAAAATCGTTGTTCCGAAATCGTTAATCTTTTTCAATAAATGAATAATCTCTTCGGTCGTCAACTTGTCTAAATTCGCTGTCGGCTCATCCGCGATCAAAATCTTTGGCTGACGTGCCACACTTCGCGCAATCGAGACTCGCTGTTGTTGCCCGCCAGAAAGTTGATCCGGGAATTTTTTTGCCTGGTCCGTGAGGTCGACCAGTTCCAAAACTTTCGGCACCGTTCGCCGAATTTCTTTATTACTCATCCCCGCAATCTCGAGCGCAAATGCCACATTTTCATATACCGTTCGTCGCGGCAACAACTTAAAATCCTGAAATACTACTCCGAGCCGTCGCCGATATCCCGGAATATGCCGTTTTTTTACATAATCCAAGTCAATCCCACCAATAATAATCTTCCCCGAATCCGGAGTTTCCTCCTTCGTAATCATCTTCATTAAGGTCGATTTTCCAGCGCCCGACTTCCCCACCAAAAACACAAATTCATTCGGCTCGATATGTAGTGATACATCATCAAGAGCCGGTTCCGCATCAGTAGCATACTTCTTCGTCACCGAATCGAGTAATATCATAACTTGATTATAGCATAACTATTTTAATGTGCCAAATGAAACGTCATTTTTTTGGTCGTTTGTCCTTCGGCTTGATAAATCACGCCCGGCGTGATCGTTGCTTCCGGATATTTCGCCACTAACTCCTCTAAAACTTCCGCGTACGTTTTATCCGTTTCGATCGTCACATCTTCATTTTTTAACGCCCTAAACTCTATCTTTTTTTCGTTCGATTTTTCAGCCATCAACACGTCTAGATCAATTTCAAAACCCGCAAGATACGGTGCCAACTTAAAATCGTGTCTCACCGAATTTTTAAATTCACCAATCACGCCAAGATGTTCGCCACTTACTAAAATCTCCGCCGACCGTTTCGGCTCAAACGGCACACTTTCCGCCAATTTTTCCGCTTTTTCCGCTTTTTCTAGCGGTACAAATTCTGGTTCGATATTAAAATTCCTCAGCAATTCCGCCACATATTTTTTCGCCGTATAAAATGCCACCTCCGTGTTCTTACGTTCTGCGATCACGAATCCCAACTTATTTCGTTTCACCGGCACACCTTCGTCATTCATTCCCCACTTTTTCGAGAATACTTGATTCATCTCAAAAATCGCAAATTTCTCCACCGGCAATTTCTCATTCAAATAAGTTTTTTCGAGCAAACTCGGCACAATCGACTGCCTAACATATTGTAATTCTGGCGAAATTGAATTTACGATTTTATATGACTCTTTCGTGTCCTGTCCGACTTCTTCGAGCAACTTTCCCGACACAAAACTATATGTCAAAACTTCGTTCGCCCCGAACCGCGCCAAAATCTCCCGAATTTGTTTTTTTAAATCAAACAATTCATTTTTCTCTGCCGTTCTATGCTTCGGCAGAGTCGGCTCGATATTGTCATACCCGAGTAGTCGCCCGACTTCCTCAATAATATCTTCTTTAATCTGAATGTCCGTTCTCCAATTCGGACTTTCAATCGTCAATTTTTCGCTCTCCGCCTTAATTTCAAATCCCACATTTTCCAAAGTTTTCACGATCAATTCCGGCGTATACTCCGTTCCGAGTAATCCATTTATCTCGGCTGTTGTAATTTTTACAACAGTTGCTTCGACTGGCTTCGGATAAGTATCCGTAACGCCAACGATTTTAAATCCACTCGCAAGCATTTCCGTACAAATCTCCGCCCCCGCAAGCGTTCCCGCTGCTGGTTGCCCCTTAGTAAAC
>CAVFNU010000037.1:0-3457 GCA_963624235.1 bacterium
CTTCTAAACTTTGCACCGTCGCAAAATGATAAGTTTTTGCCGCCTCTGACGCTTCAAAGTTCACCACCACGATCGGCGCAGTCGCTTCCACCACCTCTTTCGCCGAAATCGCCTGAAATTCCACATTTAAAATTCGTCGCGAAACTGGGTCAATTTGTACATTTTTTACAATCGCCAGTTGTTTTTTACCAGCAACATCGAGATCAATCGGCGAGTGATAACCAGCTTTCTCCAAAACTTTTTCCGTCGCAACATATTCGCTCGTCACCATCACCGGCTCTTTCCCACCATAAATCACTGCCGGGATCAACCCCTCCGCACGAACCTTCTTCAATTTTTTTCCTGTTAATTCTCGTTTTTCCAATGCTAATTTATATTCAGCCATAGACAACTCCTTTTTATTATTATATCACATTTTTTTAACTTTTACCATCGCTGGACGCAAAACTTCCCCCTCATAATAATATCCTGGACGCAAAGTCTCCGCAATCACTTCTTTTTCACCTTCCCCTTCAACCATCACCGCATCATGTAAATCCGGATTAAATTCCACTCCTTCCGCCGACGCAATTTTTGCCAATTTTAGCTCTCCCAAAGTCTTCTCTAATGATTTTTCCAGAGGCTTCAACTCTTCATAACTCGTAATCGCCCGATCGAGGTCATCCAAAAGCGGTAAAACTTTCGAAATTGTCGCAAATTTCGCCATTTTTCGCTCATTTTCTTTCTGTAATTCAACTTGTTTACGAAAATTCTCAAAATCCGCCCGCGTCCTCTGCAAATCAGCCGTTAGTTCCGTAATTTTCGCTTCTAAAGCTCCTCTTTTTTCCTCTTTTTTCTCTTTCATTTTAGCATGTCCTCCAATACTTTACCTGCATGTTCTACTATTTTAATTACTCGCGAGTAATTTTGTCGCGTCGGGCCCAGCACCCCAATATAACTTCGGTCCGAAAACGGCGACCGAAATTTCGAAATAATCAGCGACACCTCTGAATTTCGCCCAATCGGATTTTCGTGACCAATAAAAACGTTCAATAACTCCCCAGGCTCCGTTTCTTTCAACCAAGGTTCGAGGTTATCCAATAATTCCGCTACCGCCTGAACTCGCCGAGTATCATTGAATTCCGGTTGCGTGAAAAGTCGTGAAATGCCCGCGAGATAGAGTTGACCACCAATCGTCCCAAGCCCCAAATTCCCAGTTAGTTCTACCAGCATATCAACCGCTCCGCGAATCGCCGCATCCGCCTTCGATTGTGCCGAAACTCGCACCTCTAAAGCATGCGCCCCACGTTCAAAAGAACGTCGTTCATTTTTCACCTGTTCGAATAAATCCTCTTCTTCCGATACGTCCTCCAGATGATTCACATAATACCTATATCCCGCGTCCGTCGGCACTCGCCCCGCTGAAGTATGCGGTTGCGCAATCAGCCCCGCCACCTCTAAGCGTGCCATCTCCGCTCGAATCGTCGCCGACGATACGCCAAAGAGCTTCGCTAAAGTCACGCTTCCGACCGGCGACGCCGTTTCGGCATATTCTTCGATAATTTGACATAGGATGCTGTTTTGTCTCGGAGTAATTTCCATACTTCCATTATACAAAATTAGCACTCTAGTGTCAATAGTGCTAGTTCGTATTTTCGCCTCGTTTTTCCCAGAATATGCTATAATCACCACTATATGGACGAAAAAATCACCGCTATTAAACAATGGCTCGGCACCGGCTCGATCAACATTTTTGGTCTACCGATGTCTGGCAAAGACACCCAAGGTATCAAACTCGCCGAAACGCTGGATGCGAAATTTCTCTCTTCTGGCATCATTATTCGTGCTATGGAAAAGCAGTCTAAAGACAAATTTTCCGAAAAAGGTAATCTAATTCCGACCAACGTCTTCTATGAATGGGTTTTACCCTATTTCGAACGTTCCGACCTCTTTAAATATCCTTTAATTCTTTCTTCTGTTGGTCGTTGGTTCGGCGAAGAAGATCAAGTTATGTCCGTTGCTGCCGGTGCTGGTCACGAAATCAAAGCCGTAATTGTCCTTAATATCTCCGAAGCTGACGTCGAAAAACGTTTTAATGAAGCTAAAATCCTCGACGACCGTGGCGAGCGTGCTGATGATAAAGATTTGGAAGTTTTTCATAATCGCCTCAAAGAATTTCGCGAAAAAACTCTCCCAGTCATCCAACATTACCGCTCTCTCGGACTTTTAGCCGAAATTAACGGTGATCAAACTCGCGATGCTGTTTTTAACGAGATCGTCGAAAAACTTTACCGAAAAACTTTTTGATTTCGTCCTTAAATTCATAAATTAAATACAATCCTCCCACTCCGAGCACCCCTAACACCGCATACAAAGCCACAAACGATGAGCTTTCATTATAATTTTCCGGCTCTAGACTATAATCCGCGCCATTATTCTCTTTAATTTTCCGACACCGATTCGTTTCCAGATTCAAATAATAGCCTTCTTTACAAGTTTTTTCCGCTGTTGTCGTGATTTTTTTACATCGCCCCGTTAAAAGATTTAAATATTGCCCATCCTTACAAACTTTATCTTTCACGCTTATCACTTTCACACAATTCCCCGTCACTTTATTAATCACTTTCCCCTCTGTACAAGTTTTGAATTCTTGATAATTATTCGCTGTTCCCGGCGTCGGTACATAAGTCACCCGCCAAAGTTTCTCCCCGTCAGCATCATAACCCAACCACGCATACGACGTCCCTTTTCGCTGCCCATTCGGATAAACTAACGTATCCACCACCGTATCGTCCGCGTCGATCAATTCTATCTTATTCGAATTCGTTGGATTTTTCGTCAAACTAAATCCCACCGGATAATAAACAAAATACCCATCCGCTTCCACTTTCCCCGCAAGCACATAATTCTTGTTTTTATACCGAATTTTACACCCATTCAGCTCCACCGCCCCTGTTCCAGAATTATAAAATTCAATAAATTGCTCGCTTTTTTCCACTTCATAATAACTCAAAATCTCCGAGAATTGCAAACCCTCACACTGTGCCATTGTCACACTTTCACTACCTTTTCCCTCTTCTTTTTCTTCCTCCACTCGATAATTTTCCGCCTGATATTCTGGTGTATATTCCTTAAATTCCCATTCCCCCGTCTCTAAATCTCGCACCAAACTCTCTCCGCTTCCCGATTTAAAACCTCTCTCACACCCTTTTTCGCCGGTCCAACAAACTTCATCAACTTCCTCACCATCCCGAATTAGCACCAACGGACCGGATTTCTGCGTCAACCCCGAACTCGAACCTGTTATTTTATAAGTCATGTTGGCTAGCTCGCGCTCTGGTGAGCTAGCCAAACGAAGGAGGATGGTCTCGCCGGTCATCCAGCTGTTCTCGGGGAACTCAACCAGAGTTATTGCCGGTTCCCCGCTTGTTTTAGTATAGCCTAACGCTGTTCCAGCGAGCGAAATCAGTGTGTCGGA
>CAVFNU010000038.1:0-2693 GCA_963624235.1 bacterium
ATGCGGCCGCGGATAGGACGGGTCGAGGGATCGCGACGACCAGCACCACCGTGGACAGAAATAATTCGGCCTTTATGATTTTTAACGCTTTCGAAAACTTTTTCTAGAGCGTCAGGAGCGTGAGCATAATCGACAATTACAGTAAAAGGCTGACCTTCGTCAATAACATTCATCCGACCCTCAACACTCTCTAAAGTTCTCAAACCGTTTTCAATTTCTTCGGGTTTTAACCCAAGTTTTTCGCCGACCATCGCCGCGGCTAGAGAATTATAGACATTAAATTCACCGGGAATTTTCGTTTCAATATTCATACCATGATATAAATATTTTACGCCCGAAACCTGTAATTGGATTTTTTCGGGGCGATTTTGACCGTGTTTAATACCATAAGATGAATAATTTTTAGTAAGCGTTTTATAATAACTAAAGGCCGGATCGTCGGCATTCAAAATGCTAAACTTAGCTTTTTTGAAAAGTTTACCTTTCGCGACACGATAACGAGCGAAGGTTTTATGGTAGTCGAGATGTTCGTGAGTAAGATTAGTAAAGACGGCGATTTCAACCGGAATGCCGAGCGTGCGAAATTCAGCAAGAGCGTGCGAAGTAACTTCAAGCACGAGGAATTCGACGTCTTGATCCTTAATTTCACGGATGCGACGATTTAAAGTAAAAGCATCTACCGTAGTCATATGACCAAGTTCGGGTTTGAGTTTTTCAATTCCATACGCGACGGTCGTCATTAAACCGGTTTTATGGCCGGCCTGATTTAACATATGCCAAATCATGAAACTAGTAGTGGTTTTACCGTTAGTGCCGGTAATAGCGATAACGCGAAGTTTTTTGCCGGGGAATTTATATTTGAAACCAGCAGCAACGGCTTGAATATAATGATATGGCAAAACTGCCTCATTGTAGAAGGGGAGTTTTTCAAGTAATTGTTTCATAAAACTATTATATCACTAGCGATAGTGTTTAAGCGACTCAATTGGATTTTTGGAGGCGGCTTTAAGCGCAGGATAAATGCCAAAAATAATGCCGACAACAATAGTAGTTAGAAAAGTGATAAGAATTATTTCGAAACTGATGTAGGGAGCAAAAGGAGTGAAAGTTGAAATAATAAAAGCAAGAACATAACCGAGAATCAGTCCGAGAATTCCGCCGAGAGTAGAGAGGATGAGCGCTTCGAGTAGAAATTGAACAAGAATATTGCGACTAGAAGCGCCGACGGCTTTGCGCACGCCAATTTCGTGATTGCGTTCAGAAACGGAAACTAGCATAATATTCATTACGCCAATACCACCAACAATTAGCGAAATCGCCGCGACTAGAGTCAACATTCCGGAAATAATTTTGAAAAGTGAGCTGGCAGGATGCGTGATTTCGTCACCATAAGCTACGGAAAAGTTTTGATCGCCGAGCTTTTGGTTCGTGAGCGCGTTTTTAATATCTTCAGAAGTTTTTGGCAGGCTGTCGGTATTTGTGGCTTTGATGTTGATTTGTTGAATTTGAGCTGAGCCAGTAATTTTGTCTAAATCTTCAATATTCATAAAAACGGCGTTATCGAGATCGACATTATCGAAATTGATGGATTTATTAACTTCATCAATCACACCAATCACCATATATTTTTCGCCCATAATTGTTATGGTTTTACCAACGGTACTATTAATAGTATTAAAAAGCGAAAGAGAAAGAGAACGACCAAGAACAACAGTTTTTTCGTCGCTACTGTTGTTATGATCAGAAAGAAAGATTCCGTAACGTAAAGTCAAAGGTTCGATTTTTATGAAATCGGGAGTTGTGCCGAGAATTGAGACGGAAGAAAAAGTGTTCTTGTCGGATGAAACGGTATTAGTCGAGACGGCGATTGGCGCAGTCGCAGCAACACCATCAACTTTAGAAATTACTTTAACATCATTAAGCGTAAGACTAGAATTCTGGAAAGAATTTGCGGAAGTTAGCTCCTCAACCACATCGGTAAGAGCGTCTTTTGAAGTGTTCGGCCGGACGACGATTAAATCAGAACCGATTTCATTAACTTCAGTTTTAACAAGACTGGAAATACTTCCCATCAGCGAAAGAATTAAAATAATACTTGCCACACCAATCGCAATTCCAAGACAAGTCAGAAAAGAACGCGTGCGATGATTTTTTATCGCAGTACGTGCGAGTTTTAAGTGAGTCTTAAAAAGGAAAGGCATTATTTTTTCCTCCGAGATTTATGGGATTTGTTTTTAGGTTTGTTGGATTTATGATCTCTAGTGGTTTTATTAAGTTTCGGAGATTTTTTGTGTTTTTTCTTAATCTTAACGGCAATAGGTTGCGGAAGGTTGCTATCGGCAACGGTTTTAACATCGGTATCGATTTGACCATCAAGCATATGAATAACACGAGTAGCATAAGTAGTGAGAGAAGGATTATGAGTGACCATGATAATAGTGTTGCCTTCTTCGTGAATGGATTTAAGTTCTTCCATCACAGTATGTGAAGAGCGGGAATCGAGGTTACCGGTCGGTTCGTCCGCGAGAATAATTTCAGGACTGCCGACGATGGCGCGAGCGATTGCAACACGTTGTTGCTGCCCACCGGAAAGTTGATAAGGAAGATAATATTCACGTTCTTGAAGATGAAAACGACTGAGCGCCGAAGAAGCATTTTTCAGGCGCGCAGTTTTTGAATAACCAGTATAGATT
>CAVFNU010000039.1:0-3839 GCA_963624235.1 bacterium
GGACTGAGGCAGTTGAAGGATGAACGAGAGTGTATTTGACTTTGCCGCTGTAAGTATCGGCTGTCGTATTCTGGTTTGCGGCTACTGCATAAGTAATGGTTAATTTAGCACCAGCAGAGGAGGTAGTACTGCTATCCTTATGCGCCACTTTAGTGTAGGCTCCAGGAATGGCACTGTAGTTAGAGAAATTGTTATCCACTGTTAATGTATCGGTTCCGGAGACTGCGGAGAGCTTTGTTGCCCACATCGCTTTCTTATCACGGCTACTCCAATCTCCAGTTGCGACTCTACTAGTAGTGTTAACACCAATCATGTCGGTAGTACCAAGAGCATTGTTAGAATAACCTATTGCATAGATCGCAAAACCAGCCGGATCATTACAAGTAGCAGCCATTGTCGTTTGCCCAATCCCTTCTTGATAAGTACCGGCAGCTAAGGTAGCTACATGGGCTGTATCTATATTACTTGTCAGTGTGCAAGCTTGTGATACTTGTACCGAAGCTGGAGCTGAAGCTGAGGAACCAGCATAACTGATTCTTTCATTCAGAAGGAGACTACCAGAGAAGAGAGTGAGTCCTATTGATGCATATACACATATATTATTCAGCAAGCTCTGCTTACTAAATAAGATGTTTCTCCTGCTACCTGCAAAATCTTGTTTATTGCTCGCTGCTCGCTTATTATTCATGGTTTTATTATAGTGGTTGTGGTTAGGGAAGTCAAGACTGAAAAATGAGAAAATTGACTTTTTGGCATAAGTGTGATATAATGAAGAGATGGGCTCGGTTCTGAAGCAGAAATTGACTAAGCTCCCAATAAATCCGGGGGTTTATTTTCATAAAAACGCTGCGGGCGAGATTATTTATGTTGGTAAAGCAGCAGTACTTAAAAATCGAGTGCGTCAATATTTTCAAAATTCTAAGAAGGATATTAAAACTCAGGCACTGGTACGCGAAATCGCGGATACGGACTGGATAGTGGTCGAGACCGAAATGGACGCGCTGTTTTTGGAATCAGAGATGATTAAGCGTTATATGCCGAAATGGAATATTCTACTACGCGACGATAAGACGGTGTCGTATGTGCGAATAGATATGAAGTCGGAGGTGCCGTACGTCTCGTTTACGCGAAATCCGGTAGATGACGGCGCAACTTATATCGGACCGTTTTATGGGAAAGCGGCGATCGAGAAGGCGGTGCGGACGCTGAGGCGGATTTTTCCGTATTATATAAAGCCCTACACGGGTAAAAAGACGCTCGACACAGATCTAAAACTCACGCCGGGAATCGAAATTGGTAAATCGACGCCGAAAGATTATAAACGAAATTTGCGGAAGTTGATTCGTTGTCTTGAAGGCGGACGCGAGAGTTTAGTTCGAGAACTTGAAGAAACGATGAAGGAGCAAGCCGAGACGGGGGATTATGAGCTCGCGGCGGAAACACGCGACCAAATTCGGGGGTTGAAAGAGCTGCGTAAAAAAATCGTCTTTTCGGACAAAGAATTTTTAGACATTTCGTCGGACCAAGCTTTGAAACAACTCCAAGATTTACTCGGACTCGAGAAACCACCTAGACGGATTGAAGGCTATGATATCTCGCATCAATCTGGCGAAAATACGGTCGGGAGTATGGTGGTTTTTATTAATGGCGTGGCGGCGCGGAGTGAATATCGGAAATTCAAAGTGCGAAGTTCCAAAAATGATGATTTAAAAAGCCTACGAGAAGTAATTTCGAGGCGATTAAAGCACAAAGAGTGGGACTATCCGGATTTAATTATTCTAGATGGCGGAGTGGAGCAGGTGCGAGCGATTTTACCTCTAGCCCAGCCGTTTAACATCCCGGTGCTCGGGCGAGATAAGTCCGGTAATCATAGCCGAAATGCTAGAATAAAACTAGTGCTGCCGCAAAAAACCGTGAATTTAACCCCTGGTTCGCATATCGACCGACTAATCGCGCGGGTAGACGAAGAAGCGCATCGATTCGCGATTACTTATCATTCTTTACTCCAACGAAAAAACATGCTAAAATAGATGCAGGAGTTATTTTTATTTATGAATGTAGGAAGTTTTCTAGAAACTGTAGTTTTTATCACGGCGATTCTGACGGTAGTTTTAATTTTATTACAACAGCGCGGAGCTTCGCTCGGTGCTGGATTCGGAAGTTCAAGCGAGCTATATACCACTCGCCGGGGACTAGAAAAATCATTATTTATCACGACGATCGTCATGGCGGTGATTTTCGCGATGTCGATTCTAGGATTATTAATCATTCCGACATAACATGGCAAATTCTCTAAAAAAGCGTGGGCAAAAGTTAGTTCGGAATTTTTCGCGAGCGACGATAAGAGCGGGCGAGAAAAGCACCGAGCGTATTCGCAAGAATTTAATTGAGCGCCTTTCACATATTCGTGGCGTGAGACTATTAGTTTTTGAATGGAGTTTACTAGTCGGGGCGTTAATCCTGCTGGCGCTGACGCAGGCTTTTTGGTTTGGCGATTCTTATGCTGAAAATGTTTATATTGAAGGCGGGACTTATACCGAAGCGACGATCGGGGAAGTGAACTCGTTAAATCCGCTATTTGCGACGACGAATAGCGAAAAAACATTGAGCAAATTAATGTTCGCGACCCTTTCAACGATCGACTATTCTGGACATCCTGGGAATCAACTCGCGGAGTCGATTCGTACCGAAGACGGTCAAACTTGGACCATGAAATTGCGGGAAGGATTAAAGTGGTCTGACGGCGAACCGTTGACGAACGAAGACGTAATTTTCACCGTGGAACTGATTAAAAACCCGAATGTAAACACGAGCTATAGCTCAAATCTCGCAAACGTAAAGGTATCGGTAAATGAAAATGATGAAATTGTTTTTAAATTGCCGTCGGTTTATGCAGATTTTATTTCAGCACTAAATATTCCGATTGTGCCGAAGCATATCCTCGGCGAAACCGACCCGCAAAAGTTGTTGGAAAATAATTTTTCGAATGCGCCAATAACTTCGGGGGCATTCGCATTCAACGCAACCCAATCGATGAATGGGGAAGATGAGAAAATTATTTACCTGTCGGCAAACACGAATTATTATCTTGGACGACCGTTGATTGATAGTTTCGCAATTCATACTTATAGTGATGATAACAGCCTAATTAACGCCGTGAATTCGGGAGCAGTGACGGCGACGGCGGAGCTTTCTGAAAAAGATGCCGAAAAGGTCACCGCTAGCCAATTTAATAAGAAAAGTTCGAGCCTAAAATCGGGGGCGTTTATATTCTTCAACACTACGCACAAAGCAGTTAGTAGCTCCGAAATGCGAGCCGCAATTCGGCAGGGTATTAATCTCACAAAAATCCGCGAACTAGTCCCGGGAGTAACGGCGCTGGATTACCCGATGCTCGACTCACAACTTTCGATCGATGACCGTCCAAACCTAGCGTCCTATGATTTGCAAAGTGCGAAAAATAAGATCGCGGAGCTACTCGGCGGAGAGGCTGGGCATCTCGATATTGCTACAGTGAACTCTGACTATCTACCAGAGGTAACGAATGCGATTTCGGAAGATTTGAAGGCGCTTGGATTCGAGACAAATGTAACAGTTTATGAAGAAAATCAAGAATTTATTAATAATGTCGTTTCGAAACGGAGCTATGACATTCTAGTTTACGAGATCGAGCTAGGAGCAGATTTAGACCTTTTGCCATATTATCATTCGTCACAAGCTTCGGGCGCGGGACTGAATTTGTCGAATTATAAAAATGCTTTGGTGGATGACTTATTGCTCGGGGCACGCGGGACCTTAGATACGAATTTGCGAGCGAAAAAGTACGAGACGTTTTTGAA
>CAVFNU010000040.1:0-2327 GCA_963624235.1 bacterium
ATAAGTTTTTTCTCCTGCGCATATTAAGCGCAATTAGTTTATATTTGTGTTAAAATATGACCTTTTAACAATTCTTATTATACGTAACCGGAATGGCGATGTCAAGCATTTTTAAGCCAATTTTTATATTTTCCCGCCCGACTTTTCCACAAGGGGGAAACAGTTTCCCCCGCTCGCTAAACGCTCATACTTATTTTTTCGTTGCCACTGTGTAGTAAAAATGAAACAGATGTGATAGAATGTGAAAATTATGAAAAACGATTTTTCAGAATGGATGACAGTAAAAGAAAAAATTCATGAAACTGGCGCTATTACCAAATTTTCAGAAGGTCAAATTTGGTGGGCTGCTCTCGTTCTCAACCTCACAGTGGCTCTTGGTATGCAGAGTTTAATTTCAGAGACAAACAAGAATATGCAGTTTTGTCACAGATACGAATGATGAGCGTCTCTCGTCTTTACAATCGCATGGGTAAACTCTCTACTGGGGATTTTAAAAAGATAAAAGTTAGTTTTAGAAAACTTATTAAATAAAATACCTCCCAACCTTTCGATCGGGAGAACGACTAGTTGTCGAATATGCTTTTATTGTATCAAGGAAGCATCATTTTGTCAAGTTTTTAAGGCGATTTTATGTTATAATATATGTGTGAACAACGAGGAACTCGCCAGCAAAAAACGCGCGCTCGAGCTGTTCGAGAGCGGGAAAATTGATGATTTCGAGATCGGAACGACTAAAGGGCTAAAACAAATCCATCATTTTCTGTTTCAGGACGTTTTTGATTTCGCGGGAAAAGTGCGTGATGTCGATATCTCTAAGGGGAATTTTCGATTTGTGCCGGTGATTTATCTAAAAAACGCTCTCGAAACGATCGATAGCCTTCCGGAAAACACTTTTGATGAAATTATCAAAAAATACGTTGAAATGAACGTCGCACACCCCTTTCGCGAGGGGAACGGTCGCGCGACGCGAATTTGGCTGAATTTGATGCTAAAAAAACGACTCGGAAAATGTGTCGACTGGTCCAAAATCGAAAAATCGGCTTGTCTTTCCGCAATGGAGCGCTCGCCAGTTAACGACTTAGAGATCAAAACTCTGCTGAAAGGCGCCCTGACTTTTAAAATCAACGACCGTGAAGTCTACATGAAAGGCATTCAGGCCTCTTATGAATACGAAGAGTTAGCGGACTACGATGTACATAATCTTTAGTTTTCTGCGTCGTCATCGGTATTTCTCAAACAACTCCCGCATTTTACCGTCAAAACCGTGCAAATATCGTTCGGTAGTGGCGACGCTAGAATGCCCCATCATCTCTTTAATTTCCGCGACCGACGCCCCGTTTTTCTGTAAATTCGTCGCGAAAGAATGACGCAGTGCGTGCGGGTAAAAATCGGTAAAACCGGCCCTAGAAAACGCCCGCTTTAGCCTTTTCCGAAGAGTATGTGTTGTCGGCGGCTCGCCATTCAACGTTTTGCCCCACAAAAAATCCCGAATTTGGTGCTTTTTTAGATATTTTTCCAACATTTTCAGCGTCGCGGGACTAATATACGCCTCGCGTAATTTATTCCCCTTGCCGATAAACCGAATCCGCTGACCGCTAAAATCCGCAATTTTCAAATTCGCAACTTCACTAATCCGCATCCCTGTTTCAAACATTATTTTAATCATCAATTTCGTTTCAAAATCCGTCTTTTTCAACACTTTTCCAATTTCTTTTTTAGTATAAAAAGTCCTCTCGATTTTCGTTTCTTTCAATTTTCGCACCAAAATCGGCTGAAACGGCATTTTTAGCCCCATTTTCTGATAATATTCCACAAAAGTGAGGATATTCGTGCTATAAGTGTTGACCGAGCGCCCGCTCGCGCCAGCCTCGATCAGTTTCGCAATATAATTGTCGAAAATCGGGTTAGAAAGTTTTTTGAGATTTTTCACCTCTGTTTCGCGCACAAAACGAGTCAAAATATACCGTTTCGTGCTTATAGTCACCGGACTCATTCTCCGCACCTTTTCGCAATAAGTCAAATAATTTTCGATTTGGTCGTAGATAGTTTTCATATTTGCTCCTTCTCTGTTATTATGGAACATGCTAACACAAAAACTAGACATTCCGCTAAATGTATGCTAAAATAACAGTATCGGAGCGTAAGCTCCACCGTCGGGAATACCACTTCGGTGCTATTCTCATGAGGACCCGCCAGAAATGGCGGGTTGCTCAATTTCAAGTGATTTTCGAAAATAGTTCATTTTCTTTCCATCTCCAATCGAAATACCTTCATAATAACGAATTTCCTGCGTATTTAGGTATTTCGTTTTGAGGTAGCTATATAAT
>CAVFNU010000041.1:0-3700 GCA_963624235.1 bacterium
AACAAGTACATCTTCAGGCGGGATACCGAGTTCGTCGACAAGATAATTGACTTTTGCGAGCAGGCTGGCGGATTTGCCAGAGCCAGCTGGGGCGAGAAAAAGCGCTGCATCTTCACAGGCGACCACAGCAGCGATCTGATCGGGATCGAGTTTGTTACCCTCAATTTCATAGACTTTTTGTTGTTCCCTTTTGATAAAGTCGCGATTGAATTTTTCGCGATTTTCGAGAAAGTCGTAAAGTTTTTTCGTGTCTTGATAAGTTTTGCGATCGAGACTAAAAAGAGCGCGAAACTTTTGACGTTTGAGAGCTTTCGGGTCGGGAAGATTTTTGACATTTTTTTGCTTGAAACTCCCAAGCTCAGAAAAAGCCACAAAACGATTTTCGTAGAGTTTCTCGAGGTTTTTTAGTAGTTCTGGATTCATAGGGGTGCATTATAACACGTTTTATGATATAATAAAACCAGTACCTTGGATTACGTGCACCGGTAGCTCAGTGGATTAGAGCATCTGTCTTCGGAACAGAGGGTCGTAGGTTCGAATCCTATCCGGTGTACCATTTTTTCTGCGAAAAAACTCAAAAAGCAGGATGTCGGATCTCGCTAAAGCTCGGTGCGAATCCTATCCGGTGTACCATTTTTGTAGATTTGACTTTTTTGATTAAGTGTGCTACAATTAGAAGATAATTATTGGTTCGAGGTTACAGAAAGACGGGTTATGCTCGTTCTGGACGTGACTGAAAGGGGGAGACAATATGCTCCTTATTGGTGTTGCCGCGACTGATGCGGCAGGAAGATTAACCATCAAAAACTTCTTACAGAGTGGAGGTCTCGGCGAGAAAGACCCTAAGGCGGTCACTATCGCCGTCGAGACCGAAGATTGGAGTCTTCGATTTGCCATTCCCGATGGCCAACCGAGCTTTGCTCGGGAATATAAAATTGACAGCAAGGGAAGGGTGTTCATTCCGCCAGAATGGCGGAGACTACTCGGTGAAACTTTCTACGAGATAATAAAGGACGGGGAACCCATCCTTATATCAACTCGAAACAGAGACGAATTAGATGCTCTGTTTAAGAGTGGAGAATGGATGAGGAACTCCGATAAAGACGAGTAAAATTGCATCAAAAAGTGCCGGGAAGTTCCTGGCACTTTTTCCGCACTCGATAATATCGGGAAACAAAATGATGGTACTGGGTGGGATTGAACCACCTTTAAAGTAATATTACCAATGTAAACGTTCTGCACCATTTAGCTTATATTGCCAAAAGAATGTAAACACTTTTTATCTCTTCGTTCGGTGCCATTTTCTATGCTATGTCAAGCTCCAATTTTACCAGCCTTTTGCATCCATACAATCATTATACACCTTATGAAAAATTGTGTCTCCTTGTTTGCCATATTCTGCAGCTTTACTCCGACAATAGTTAACGTCCTGTATTTCCTGTTTAATTGAATTTTTCAAATTAGCTTCGCGTTGATTTTCGCTAATTACACTAAATAAAATAAGGCCGCCTAGGACAACTAAAGTCCAAACCCACCAACTAACATTTTCCTTATTTTTGTTTGTCATTATTCAATTTCCCCATTAAACCATTCTTTGTATCGTCCGATGTTCGCGAGAGCGATAATGGAATAGATAATTTCAATTACTTCAATAATCCCAAGCAAACCACCGCTAGAACCGAGAACAAAAAAACTAAATATAGTGAGCACATCGATGACTAAAACTATTATTGCGGTAGTTATAATGGTGGATGGCTTGAATTCCAACTGAGAAATCTTCGCCCCCAACATGCCATAAACAACACCCAATACGGCGTCTATGCCGCTTATCACAATACAAGGAATCGGGTAGTCTATGCTCCCGCTTAGTATAATAAATATGACCAGAAAGGTAATCATTAGTGCTGCCCGTATAACTCCGCACACTCTTAGTGCGATACCAAATCTTCTAATACGATTAACCGCGATTTGAGTGCCATATTCTCCATTCTGATTATTATTCCAAAAATCACTTGGGTTAGCTTTCGGTTTAGTCGAATCAACTTCATCATGCGAAGCATTATAGGTGTTTATTAAATCAATATATCTATCCGAGATATTTGTCGGGTATACTTCTCCGTTATCAGTGCAGACATATGCAATCTTGTCATCGGAGAAAATCACACGTTGCATTTCTACGCCATTTTTGACGACGATTTTCGACTCTTCTATTTTAAGAATTTTTGACATTATTGTTCCTCCGATTACGTTTATCGAAAGTTGCCGCTAGCCAAAAAAACGACAACCGCCCTAGGTTGTCTACACCGAACAAATCGTATCAAGATTGTTTTTCGGACAGTTGCCGTTTTCAAATCTTGATAGGTCTGTCCAAAAAACAGATTTACCAATTTGCTCGTAATGTGTAGACTCTTTAATTATACCATAAGCAAAGCTAAGAAATAAATAATCGGCGGCGAGATTGACCCCATTAAAGGGTTAAAAATGATTAGGTAACATGGCCCTCTTAGGTACTTTTTTGCATAAAAAATGGTGGTACTGGGTGGGATTGAACCACCGACCTCGGGCTTATGAGTCCCACGCTCTAACCAGCTGAGCTACAGTACCACTTTTTTTATTATAGCATATTCTGTGTTATAATAAAAGAATGAAAACGAAAAGTGGGTTTACAGTTTTAGAAATTATTATTGTAGCGGTGTTTGCGACACTGCTTTTAGTGCTATTTTTCGTCCAGAAAAGTAATATTGACGCGATGGAGCGAGACGAAGACCGAAAAATTGCGATCAATGCGATGTATTATGCCTTGGAAGAGAGTTTTTATAAGGAAAATGGCTATTATCCGGAAACGATTTCGGAGGAAAATATTAAAGTAATCGATCCGGCACTATGGACGGATCCGTTGGGTTATAATTTGGGAGATGCCAATGGGTCGTATTCATATGAGCCGGCGAACTGTCAGGACGGAAAGTGTAAAGAATATACTTTGAAAGCGACACTCGAAAAAGAAGACGCCTACGTAAAATATAATCGAAATTAATTTTCCGATTTTTCGGCTGTTTCTGTCGTTTCGTCCGATGTTTTATCGGATGGTTCATCGGTTTTATGTGGTTTCTTTTTCGGAGATTTTTTTGCGATGGTAATAAGTTTGGTGACGGTTTTGATTTCTTCAGGAGAGGCATCGGAATATTTAAAAGTATAAGTCGTTTCATCGCCAACAGTGGCAAGACGAAGAGTGCCGTAATTCAGCATTGTCTGAAACAGGCCTTTTTTATGAAAACTAGCATCTTCGACTGAGGCGAGGTCGATGATGTTGACCGAACTCGAAACAGGAGAGTCCATAACCATTTGAATAGCACGGCGGTTCGTGATAAAGAGTTTATTCCCGCGATAAATTATCGAGGCGAAAATAGCGATGATAAAAGTCGCGGCGAGGAGTGAAAAAAGAATGATGAAAACGAAGTTCCTACCCATATCGTCGAGCATTGATTGTCCGAGAAGGATTAGCAAAAAAGCGAGGAGAATAGCGATAGTCGCGAGACCAGTGCCACCGAGAATTAAGAGCAGACAAACTCGGGCACGCTTAAAAGCAACCTCAACATATTCATCTTCCTCGAGATTAAGAAAAGGAAAATCTTTTTTACTGCGCTCGTGGCGGATTTTAGTTAAAGACTCATCCATAAAAACTCCTTCTTTATATTATAAC
>CAVFNU010000042.1:0-8559 GCA_963624235.1 bacterium
GAATTGCGACGAGATGATCACCGTCGACTTCAACACCGGTTTCGTCAATCATTAAAGCACGATCGCCGTCGCCGTCGAAAGCTACGCCGAAATCGAGATGTTGTTCGAGCACGAGTTTTCGTAAAGATTCGAGATGCGTGCTGCCACAGTCTTTATTAATTTCAGTGTTGTAATTTTTACAACAGTTTATAAGCTCAACATTCGCACCGAGTTTTTCGAAAATAGATTTGTTGATGACACTAGTGGCGCCGTTAGCACAGTCCATACCGAGATGAAGCCCGTGAAAATCGGGGAGATTGGAAGCAGAGTTTTTATTATCAGTACTTTCGGCAACGTTAGAAGTTTCATCGTTTGAATCATTAATAAAATCAGAAATTGAGCTGAGATAGTCCTCGAGATGTTCCTTGTAGAGCTCTTGAGCGTCTAAAGAGATATCGGCGCGATCGGAAAGGGCGACGGGTGAATAGGAAATGTCGGTTTTGAGAGAGGCTTCGATTTTGGCGCGGCCTTCTTCGCTTAGTTTTTGCCCGCGACCGTCAGAGCCGAGTTCGAAAACTTTGATACCATTATCCGTGAAAGGATTATGGGAAGCGGTGACATCGATGGCAAAGTCAAAGCCCATTTTGGCAAAGCAAAAGTTAATTGCGGGGGTCGGCAAGACGCCGGCGGAAGAAAATTCGACACCGAAAGTTTCGCAAGCGGTTTCAAGATCGCGAATAATCCATTCGGAAGACTCGCGAGTGTCGCCAGCGAGGAAAATTTTAAAGTCGTCGCGGTCGGCGTAGTCGACGAGGCCGCGAATGATTTTGGCGAGAAATTCGGAAGTGAATTGTTCGGCTTTGCCACGAATGCCATCGGTACCAAAATTTTGCATATTAGCTCCTTTCGAGAAGTTTAATGATAACTTTTAAGGTTAATTTTACATCGGAAACGGTGCTACCACGGGAAAGGTCGGCGAGCGGGCGATCGAAACCTTGGATGATCGGACCGGCGACAGTAAATCCGCCGAAACGTTCGAGAGATTTATAAAGGATGTTGCCAGAATTTAAGTCGGGGGTGATGAGAATGTTGGCGTTGCCTTTAATGGTCGAAGTCGGGAATTTCTTAGCGGAAATTTCGGGGTCAATAGCAGCGTCAAGTTGCATTTCGCCGTCGATGGACCAATCAGGAAAATCGGCGCGGATTCTGTCGATAGCATAATGAATTTTTTCGAGATCGGGATTTTTGCCGCCAGAGCCATTAGTGGAATAGGAAAGTAAAGCGATGCGCGGAGTTTCACCGGAAAAAGCAGAAAAAGTTTCGGCGGTGTCTTTGATAATCCAATAAAACTGTTCTTTGTTCGGCAATTTATTTACGCCGCCATCGGCGAGAGCAAAAATTCGATCAGCTTTTTCGCAAATAAAACAACTCGAAAAAAAGTCGGAACTCAGAGGAACTCGATTTTTGTAAGCGAGTAAAACATCGCGCGAAGAAAAGTCGAGACCGGAAAGCATAGAATCGGCTTTGTTATCGACGAGAAGCTTAGTCGCAGTGTCGAGATTTTCGACAGATAAAAACTCGACCGTGGGAAAATCCTGAATGGCTTCCTTTACGATCGAGTTTTCGAGCTCTGGTATAACTATCTTCATAGATGTATTATACCATTTTTGATGAAGATATGCGAGTGCAGACTATTATTTATCGACAACTTCGCCTTCGACTGGCTCGTCGTCGGAATTGTCGGACTTTTTATCGGCGCTGGCATCAGCTTTGGCATCGGCATCAGCGGCTTGATAAAGTTTCGCACCAATCGGCATAATTTTGTCGTTCAGTTCTTTGACGGCGTCTTCAAATTTTTCCTTGTCGGCAGATTCGTCAGCGAGAACTTTTTTTGCCTCCTCGACGGCTTTTTTAATAGTTTCTTTATCGTCGTCTGAAATTTTATCCTTATATTCAGTCGGCATTTTTTCAGCGTGATAAATGGCGTTTTCGAGTTGGTTCTTGGCGTCGATCGAATCACGTTTTTTCTTGTCTTCTTCGGCGTGAGCTTCAGCTTCTTTTTGAGCTTTTTCGATATCTTCTTTGCTCATGTTACCAGAGTTTTGAATAGTAATCGATTGCTCTTTGCCGGTGCCTTTATCTTTCGCGGTAACGTTTAAGATGCCGTTTGCATCGAGATTGAAAGTAACTTCGATTTGTGGAATGCCACGCGGAGCGGGAGCGATACCATCAAGAATGAAGCGACCGAGAGATTTGTTGTCTTTAGCGAATTCGCGTTCGCCTTGAAGGACGTGAATTTCGACTTGCGATTGATTATCGGCCGCAGTGCTAAAGGTTTCAGATTTTGACGTTGGAATAGTAGTATTTCGGTCGATCAGAGGGGTGCGAACTCCGCCCATAGTTTCGATACCGAGAGTTAATGGTGTAACATCGAGAAGAAGAATGTCTTTAACGTCGCCTTGGAGTACGCCACCTTGAATCGCAGCACCGACAGCAACAACTTCATCAGGGTTCACACCTTGCATCGGGTCTTTACCGAAAATGGATTTGACTTTTTCAACTACTGCTGGCATCCTGGTCATACCACCGACCATAACCACTTCGTCAATATCTTTAGTTGTGAGTTTGGCGTCTTTCAAAGCTTTTTTGACTGGTTCTTCGAGCCGGTCGAGCAGATCTGCAACTAGCTCTTCGAGTTTGGCGCGAGTTAAAGTATATTCGAAATGTTTCGGACCGTCAGCGTCGGCAGATAAAAACGGAAGATTGATGTCGGTTGAAGTGGAGCTTGAGAGTTCCTTTTTAGCTTTTTCGGCTTCGTCTTTAACACATTGCATCGCGGCAGCGTCTTTTTTGATATCGATGCCGGACTCTTTTTTGAATTCGTCGACGAGGAAGTTGACGAGGATATTGTCGAAATCTTCACCACCGAGGTGAGTATCACCATTCGTGGACATTACTTCAAAGACACCGTCGCCGAGCTCCAAAATCGAAACGTCGAAAGTACCACCACCAAGATCGAAAACGACGATTTTTTCATCTTTTTTAGATTCGAGACCATAAGCCAAGGCTGCGGCGGTTGGTTCGTTAATGATACGCTTGACTTCGAGGCCAGCGATTTTGCCAGCATCTTTGGTCGCTTGACGTTGAGAATCGTCGAAGTAGGCCGGAACGGTGATAATCGCTTCGGTAACTGGCTCGCCGAGAAAAGCCTCAGCGTCGGCTTTGATTTTGGAAAGCACCATGGCGGAGATTTCTTCCGGCGTGTATTCTTTGCCGTCCATCTTGACCGCAACACCGTTACCTTTTTTTACGATTTTATACGGGCTGATTTCGCGGTCGCGTTCGACTTCTTTATCAGAATATTTACGACCGATTAGGCGCTTAATACCATAAATTGTGTTTTCGGGATTAGTAACGCGTTGACGTTGGGCGACTTTACCAACTAGGCGTTCGCCTTTTTTGGTGATGGCGACGACCGATGGTGTCGTGCGATCGCCTTCGCTGTTTGTAATAACTTCCGGTTTCCCGGCGACCATGTACGCGAACGCGGAGTTCGTCGTACCGAGGTCGATACCAATTATTTTACTCATATATTTTTTCTCCTTTCGTTGGCACTCTCGTGTGTTGAGTGCTAAGCTACTCTCTATTGTAGCAAACTAGCACTCAAATGTCAAGAGTGCTAATACAGAGGTGGAGAAAGAAAAATGTCAAAAAAGTGGTTTTTGGAGCGGTTTTTTATAACTTTTCGGTTGCGAAAGTTTTGAGAATGGTTTATAATGATGACTAATGGTTGACAAAAAAGATGCTATTTTGAGCGCAAAAGACTTAGATGCTATCGATGAGCCGGAAACTGGGGATTTAGAGAAAGAAGAAGAACTGACGGGCGAGGAGCTCGCGATTACGGCGGAGAATGTAGATTCTTTTGCGGATGACTCGGTGCGGTTGTATTTGCGTGAAATTGGGAAAATACCGCTTTTGACTCCTGAAGAGGAAGCGGATCTCGCGGCGCGAATCGTGAAGGGTGATAAAAAAGCGAAAGATAAGATGGTCGAGTCGAATATGCGGCTAGTGGTTTCGATTGCGAAGCGTTATGGCGGACGAGGGCTGGACTTTTTGGATTTGATTCAAGAAGGAAATACGGGGCTTCTTCGGGCGGTCGAAAAGTTTGATCCGGACAAGGGCTTTAAGTTTTCAACTTATGCGACTTGGTGGGTGCGACAGGCGATTACGCGGGCGATCGCGGACCAGGCACGAACGATTCGAATCCCTGTACATATGGTCGAGACAATTAATAAAGTTTTAAGAACGACGCGAAGACTGACTTCGGAGTTAAATCGTGAGCCGACAAATGAAGAGATTGCTAAAGAATTGGATATGGAGCCGGAAAAAGTTGATTATGTGATGAGAATTAAACAAGATATTGCGTCGCTTGACGCATCGGTGGGACGAGATGGTGATGATGAGGATTCGGTGTTGGGGGATTTTGTCGAGGATGAGGAGCGCGATTCGCCGGAAGAATCGGCAGCGAATCAAATTTTGAAAGAACAACTTTCGGAAATAATTTCGAATTTAACCGATCGGGAACAGAAAATTATTCGGCTGAGATTTGGGATTGGGGGCGGGCGACCGCATACTTTGGAGGAAGTGGGGAATGAATTTGATGTGACGCGGGAACGCATTCGTCAGATTGAGGCGAAAGCGCTATCGAAATTGCGCAAGAATAAAGATACTAAAAAGTTGCATGAGTACTTAAAATAATTGAAGGAGGCAGATGAAGAATTTCTCAAAAGTTTTAGCAATGGTTGCGAGTGGGGTGATGCTGATGTTGAATCTCGTAATGCCTATGCCAGTGTTTGCCGACTCTTGCGATAGTGATAAATTTGTTGAAACGGCGATTATGGGGGGAGATTATATAGTGGATGGCAAGACGAAGCACGGGACTTGCGATGATGGAAATGGATCGAACATAAAGGAAATTTTGGAGTTGGTGGTTTCGATTATGACGATTGGGATTGGAATTCTCGGGGTGTTAGGGATTACGATCGTTGGGATTCAATACTTAACCGCGGGAGGGAACGAAGAAAAAACGCGCAAAGCAAAACGGCGAATGTTTGAGATTGTGATTGGAATTGCGGCGTATGTCTTACTTACTGCGTTTTTGAATTTTCTCATCCCGGGTTTTAAAGCGTTTGATTGGTAGTTTTATGCAAAGGCTTTTGATTATTTATAATCCACGTTCGTCGCAGGCGGCGGAAATTGAGCAGGAGGTACTTGTGCCGGCACGGAGATTGTCAGGGTTTATGGTGGGAAAATATGAAGTTGAACGAACCGATGTAGATAAAAATGCAACGAAGTTGGCGAAAATTTTGAAAGATGGGGATTTGGTGTTGGCGGCAGGGGGAGACGCAACGGCAACGATTGCGGCGAACGGAATTCTATTGTCTAGCCGAGACGCGAGCCTAGTGGTGCTTCCGTATGGTAATTTTAATGACCTGGCGCGAACTTTGAAAACGAGGAGTTTTGAGCAGGTGTTTGGAAAAATGCAGGCAAAAAGTGTGAAGCTAGAGAATGCAGAACTAAAAAATGCAAAAACTGAAAATGTGAAGCTTAAAAATGCGACAAAAAAATTGTACCCGTTAGAAATTATTGTAGATGGGAAGTTTTTCCGGTATGCAACTTGTTATACGACGATTGGAATGACGGCGGAGGCGGTGGAAATTTATGACCGGCCGGAAGTGCGAAAAAAACTAAAAAAGAATTTTGGACGAAAAATCGGGTCGTATGTGAGCCTGGCGAGTTGGTATTTTAAAAATCGGCACCGAAAACAGTTTTTGCCGGAGTTTTATTTGAATGGCAAATTACAGGACAAGCGGGTGTCGGATTATGCGGCGGTGAATGGACGAAGTATGGCGCGAGTGATGAAGGGTGGAGAAGACTATTTAAAACCGAAAGCTTTTCGGAGTGAAACGGATAGACTAACGAACTTTTGGCGACTTTTTCGGTTGATGTTTTTAAGTATTGTTTCGCGGGTGCCGGGAACGGAAACTAAAGGCGACATACTGGAATTTGTAAAGCCGGCGACGGTAGAAATTCAGGCGGAGGGGGAATATCGGGTGTTTCAGGATGTGAAGAAAATTGAAATTAGGAAGGCGGGAAAGTGGCTGAAAGTGGTGCAGAATTAGAAAAAATTATTCAATATATGAAAGCGCATTGGCCGTCTGAAGTAAAATCGGAATGGCAAGTTGGAGCTTATGAGTATCCGGCGATTTTGAAAAAAGTGTTAGCGGATTTTACGTTGGCGGCGACGCAAAATCGACAACTAATTCGGATTGCGGGGATTTCGGGATCGGGAAAAACGACGCAGGTCTTGCCGGCGGTGGAGGCCTATTCGCGAGAGAATGGGTTTGAGCCGATTTTGATGGCGGCGCGGAGATTTGTGGAATATCACCCACATTATACGGAGATTCGGGAGTTTTATGGCGACGAAAATGTGCGTAAAATGACGGATGAATTTGCGACGATTATGTTGTTTTTGACTTTGTCGGCGCTAGTTCGAGAGGGGTATGATGTTGTGCTAGATGTAACTTTGCTAGACCCGGAAATGGAGGGGATTTTGGCGAAGATGTTGACCCAGAGCAACTACCGAGCGCTGCTTTTGATGATTGCGGTGTCGCCGGCGGTGACGGAGAAGTTTTTGGCGGGGCGAGCGTGGCGACATACTAAAGAAACGGAACAAGAATTTATTCGGGCGACTAAAAAGGCGTTGGAGTTTTATGCGGAAGCGATACCGGAAATGCGTACGGTGATTTGGAGCGTGTATAATTTGTCGCCGGTTTACGATGGTGCGGTGAAAAATTGTTTGGCCGTTTTTGAGAAATATTCTAGCGACGAGAGGATGCCGAGAAAAGATGATGACGAACGACGAGAAGCGAAAATAAAATATTTAACGAGTAAGAATTAAATGTTTACAATTGATTTAGATTTATTTCCGGAAAATTCGTGCGAATGTGTTCGGCATAGCCGTTGTCGATATTTTGCCAAGCTTGTTTCATGCGGTTGATTTCGGAGTGATCTTTAAACTCAGCAAGAAAAGTCTCCTGAAACTCTTTTGGCGCGGGACGAGAAATCATGCGGGCAACATCCATGTTCGGGTTGCCGGTACCAGCAAAACAAAAATCGATAACGCCAACAACTTTGTCGTTTTCATCGAGTAAAATATTGCCAAGGTTCAGGTCGCCGTGAACGAGACTTTGTTTTTCGGTTTGTTTGATGAAATTATGGTCGGCGTCGATGTGATTTTTATAATGCTCGTAATCGAGTTCTTTTAAAAAGTCTGCGAGTGGATATTTAACTTTGGCGGGAGCGTTGGAAAGGTCGATGTGCGAAAGTTCTTTGATAAATTTCGCAACGTCATAAGCTGCGCCGGTGAGGGCGGTATGAGATAAATGATAAATACGGTCGCCGAGAGTGTAACCTTCGATTTTTTCGTGAACCGAAAAAGGACGCTTTGCGGCGTCGTAGCATAATTTCATTTGAGGTGTATAAAAACTGGTTTTGCCGTCGACAAAATTACAGACGGCAGCATCTTTGATAATCATCTTGGACCAGAAAGGATTGCGTGGAAAACGGAAAAAATAACTTTTTTCGTCAGTTGTAACTTCGATAACGATATTGGTCCAACCAGTTAGAATATGTTCGGTATGTTCGATTTTACGATCGGGAAGAGTTTCTCTAATGATCTTTTCCAGATCGTCTTTAGTGGTAAAAAATTTAGCCATACCCTATTATATCATGGTATACTAGACGTATGGAGAATGTAAAAATTTTAGCGGTAGTGGGAATGAGTGGGAGCGGGAAATCGGTGGTGGTGGACCATTTGACAGAAAAAGGCTATCCGAAAGTTTATTTTGGAGGAATGATTTATAAGGAAATGGAAAAGCGAGGGATTGAGCGGACGGAAGATGGTGAGAGTGAGAAAAAGTTTCGGGAAATGATTCGTGAGACCGAAGGGAAAGATTGGGTGGTGAAACAAGTGATTAGTGAGGTGCGGGATTTAATTGCGGCGGGACAACGACGAATTGTTTTAGACGGCGTGTATTCGTGGACGGAATATCGAACTCTGAAACATGAATTTCCGGGGAGTTTGATGTTTGTGGCAGTAGTGGTGGATAAAGATTTGCGATATAAGCGAGTGGCAAAGCGACCGGGGCGATCGTTTGATGCGAAGGCAATTCGCGAACGGGATCGGTCGGAAATTGAGAATTTGGAAAAAGGCGGACCGATTGCGGCAGCGGATTATTATGTTTTAAATAATGGTTCGATCGAAGATACGACGAAGCGGGTGGATGAGATTTTAAAGGAAATTGAATTTTGATGAAACGACTGGTTTTAATTGACGGAAAATCAGTATTTTATCGAGGATATTATGCGATGGGGGCGTTGGGGCTAGCGGATGGAACGCCGACTGGTGGCGTGTACGGTTTTGCGGCGATTGCGATGGAAATTGTTTCGAAATTAAAACCGACGAAAGTGGTGGTGGCTTGGGATTCGAAGACTTCCACAAATCAACGACGAGAGATT
>CAVFNU010000043.1:0-5233 GCA_963624235.1 bacterium
CCCCGAGTTCATAATCGAACAACTCGTCGACCTGCCCACAATAAACAATCTTCACTTCGTCCGAAACCTCATCTTTTACTTCCTTAAAATCCACTCCCAGTCGAACCTCGATATTTTCATTTTCAAGCATCTTCTCCACCATCTTTGTATATCCCTCGCAAGGAATCCCCTGATGTTTCGCAGTCATAAAATACCGATTATCGTGTGAAAATCGCACTGGAATCCGTTTAAGAATCTCCGCCGATAAATTTTTTGCCGAAGTGTGCCATTGCTTTTCTGTATAGTTCTTCAAAAATGCCTTATACAATTTCTCACCAACTAAGCTAATTCCTTTTTCCTCGAAATTCTTCGGCTCTTTAATCCCTAATCGCTTCGTATCTCGCTCCGCTTCCGCTTTCACAAACTCTTCCGCCTCTTCCGCCGACATTTCCGTCCCATACAATAAATTTACCGTGTCTAAATTAATCGGCATCGGATACAATTTTCCTTCATGTCGCGTATTTACCGTATGTGTATAATCATTAAACTCCATAAATTTCGTCACATAATCCCACACCTCATCCGATTCCGTATGAAAAATATGCGAACCATATTTATGAACTTCAATCCCTGTTTCCGGATCCGTATAAGAATAAATATTCCCCGCTAAGTGTTCCCGCCGGTCAATCACTAAAACTTTTTTTCCAGCACTCGCCAATCTCTCCGCGACTGTCGCTCCGAATATCCCTGCCCCCACAATTAAATAGTCTATATTCATTTTTCCTCCTCTATTTTTCTTATTCGTTCCACCATTTCATCATACTTATCAAGCATCCCTTCAAGCTCAGAATTAATATATCGTTGTTGCCGATGTTTAATATTCACTTTTTTATACACCCGCGCTACCACACTTCTCGTTCGTCGCATCGCCCTTCGCACCAAACTATTTTTCCAAATCCAAATTACTTCATTTTTCACTTTTTCACTTTTCGGCGAATATTTTTCAAAATTCTTTTCTGCAAAATCCTTCGCTCTCGTATGAATTTGTTTTTTGAAATTTTTCGAAGAGTGTTCGACTGAGAACCAGTAAGAAAGCACCCATTGCGTCCAAAACAAATCCGTATGCCCGGCAATAAATCCAGTCTTTTTGTAAAAATCCAATAACTTTTCTGCCACTAACAAATGGTCCATCGACAACTTTTCCGCTTCAAAATTCTGCGACATAATCGAATTTTCTCTTCGCACATAATTGTACAGCGGCTCTCTTAGAAAATATGCCGTTTCGCTCACACTCATATAAGCATTATAGAAATAAAAATCCTCATTATTTAGCCCTTCCGGAAACTCGATTTTATTTTCTCGAATAATTCTCATCCGAAAAATTTTGTTCATCATCGCTACATCTGTTTTTAAAATTAAATCATCATCAATCCGATTTTTTCCTTTATATTTCAGTTTATAATAATTTTCGTCGCTTTCTCGCATGTCTTCGTGCGTATTATAAACAATCCGCGTTCCACAAATCGCTAAATCACTTTCGTTTCCTTCAATCGCTTCTAGCATCTTCTCGCACATCTTCGAATCATAATAATCATCACTATCACAAAACATCACAAATTCCGTCTTACATTCTTTGAGTCCCGCATTTCTTGCCGACGATAGCCCTCCGTTTTTCTTCGTGGTCACCGAAATCCGTGCATCTTTTTTCGCATAATCCGCCAAAATCTCTCCCGAATTATCCGTTGCTCCATCATTCACACAAATAATCCTAAAATCTTTCAGTGTCTGTTGGGTTAAGCTATCTAAACATTTAGGTAAATATTTCGCCACATTATAAACCGGCACAATCACTGTGAGTTTACTTTTTGCCATTTTTCTTCTCCGCATTTTCAAGTTTTTCTTCTAACTCATCAATTTTCTCTTCCAGCTCTCGTTGCGTCATTTTCATTTCTTTTACCAAATTTATCGTTTGAATTCGTTGCTTATAACCTGGAAAAACCGCTTTTACTATCTTCGCTAAAACCGCTCGCGTTTTATTTTTCGCTTCGTGTAAAGGTCGCACATTCACGTATAAATACGGATGCTTCGTCACAATCATCTTCGCATTATTTCTTCCGACTTTATCCAACTTATTTGTATCTAAAAATCCCTCTTTTTCAAGCCTAGCATAATCTTCTTTCACCACTTTCGCAAATTCCAGCGCCTGTTTCCTCGCCAATCTCTTCATATTCCAAATATAGCTCGAAAGTCGCATCGTCGCGAGCGTCGGTCCATATTTTTCCAAAGTCCCTTTTTCTTTCAAAAATCGTTCTACTTCATCATATTCATCTTTCACGCAATAAACTTTTCCCGAATCTTTCACTGAAGAATTTGGGTTATCTTGGCGATAGTGTAAAAATGCCTCGTCGACTAAAAACGCCCGATCTGTAGAAGCCCAAACTTTAAAATTAAATCCCGCATCTTGATAAGACGCGCCCGGCGACGGCAAAAAATCAATCTTATTCTCTTTCAAAAATGCGTTCCGATAAATCGCACTCCAAATACTCGGTTTCTGGTAAAAAATGTGCCTATGCTCGCTTGGGTCAAACAACATTCCCGTATCTTCCGGCAAAAACATCTCACTTTTCGCCACATCTTTTTTCTTATCGGTAAAATATTCGTAAAAGTTCGCTTTTACGACATCCGCCTTTTCTCGTTTCGCAATTTTATATAGTTTTTCAAACGCATTCAAATCTATAAAATCATCCGACTCCACAATCCCCACATATTCCCCAGTTGCCTTTTTCAATCCCTGATTCATCGAATCACCATAACCCGAATTTTTCTTATCAATCATCTTAATCCGCTTATCTTTTTCGGCATATTCCTTGATAATTTTCGGTGATTTATCTGTCGAGCCATCATTAATACAAATAATTTCGATTTCTTTCAAAGTCTGATTTACTAAACTATCCAGACACTCCGGCAAAAACTTTTCCACATTGTAAATCGGCACCAACACCGAAACTTTTGCTCTATCACTCATACCCCCATTATATCATATTCTCATATCTTATAACATAAATGTATTTAATCTAAAAACCTTTGTCAAAACTTTTCTAAAATTTCAGTATTTGTTCCAAATAATTTTCTCGGTTCACGCACAACTGTTGTGAAGGCTCATAAGCCTCCAAAAAAGCTCTTGCTAAAGTCGTATTTTTACTCCATTTTATTTCTATCGCAGAAATCTCAGTATTCTTTTCGATCAACAAATCAACTTCTTGCCCATCATAATTTCGCCAAAAATATAACTTTCCGTCATTCTGTTTTTTATATTCTGCAATCACATAATTCTCGAACAGCCCGCCAATATCTTGGCGCGAAGCCGTCGGCCGAAAATCTCCAATCAAACCATTTCGTATCCCTACGTCATAAAAATAAATTTTCTGCGACGTTTTTATCTCGTTTCGCAAATTTTTGCCAAAAGACGGCAATCTAAAAATAATAAACGCCTGCTCTAATAATGAGATATATTTATCTACGGTTTTATTATCTAACCCAACTAAATTCGCAATCTCGTTCACACTCACTTGCGAACCTATCTGAAAAGCCAAAGCCTTCAAAATTTTCCCAAGATATTCCACTTTTATAATTTCGGAAAAATTCAACGCATCCTTATAAAGATTTTCCTGAGATAACATCGTCACAATTTCCGCAGCATCCTTTGGGTTATTTGCCACATCTGGATACGAACCATAAATCAACCGATTTTCTAAAGCTCCAGTTTCCTTAGCCGCCCCAAATGCTCCAACAAGTTCAGAAACTTTTAACGGAAACAGCTGAAAAGTCCAAACTCTTCCCGTCATCGGCTCATTAATCTTATTCGCTAGATCAAAAGACGAACTCCCAGTTGCCACAAATTGAACCCCGTCGCCAAAATTATCTTGTAAAATTTTTAGCTTTAACCCAATATTTTCAATTCGTTGTGCCTCATCAATAATTACAATTTTATGATCGCCAATTAAAGTTTGCGCAGTATCAAGTGAAAGGCCTTCGAATCGTTCTCGCGTCGCTTCAATATCTCCATTCAGCCACAAAACGCCATCTTTATCGTCAAAAATTTGGTGCAAAAGCGTTGTTTTTCCCACTTGCCTTGCCCCATAAATGACAATTGTCTTACCACTGTTTAATTTTTGGCGAATTTTATTTTCAATATCACGTTTTATCATATTTTCATATTAGCATATCCGGCTTTTTATGTCAAGAGAAAAATCCAAATTTTCAGCCGAATTCTTGGATTTCATTCCAAATATTTAGCTAAATTCTTGGATTTTAGCCTATCGTTCAACGTTGTTTTTCTTGTTCTATCCGCACTAAATTCGCTTCAAAATCCTGTCGGTCTTTTTGCCGTAAGGTCTTCAAAATTAATCCCGCAAACAGCGACTGAATCGCCGCAAGATAGACGAATCCGCAAACAATCAGCGTCGGGAAATTTGGCACCAACCCCATATGCGCATATTCGACCAAAATCGGCACAAAGAAGCAAGTCGCAATCAGTGCTAAAATTAATGCTACAATTCCAAAAAACGCCATCGGCTTGTAAGTCCTAAACAACCGCACAATCGTCATAATCACCTTAAACCCGTCCGAATACGTGTTTAATTTCGAATCGCTCCCTTCCGGTCGGTCTTTATAATTTATCGGCACGTTTTTCACAAACATGTTTTTATCGATCGCCCAAATGCTCATCTCCGTTTCGACCTCAAATCCTCGCGACAACACCGGAAAGCTCTTCACGAATTGATAACTAAATGCTCGACAACCCGTCATAATATCTTTAATATCACTCCGAAAAAAAGTATTAATCGCCCATCGTACTGACGAATTTCCGATATTATGAAACGGTCGTTTATTTTCGGTGAAATAGGTCGAAGACAACCGGTCGCCGACCACCATGTCCGCCCCATCTTTTAACACCGCATCCGCCAATTCTTTCGCCGAATCCGCCGGGTATGTATCGTCCCCATCAATCATAATATAGCATTCCGCCTCAATTTCGCGAAACATATGCCGAATCACATTTCCTTTCCCCTGCTGTCTCACATATCGCACAATCGCCCCCGCCTCTTTTGCGATTTCGTCACTTCCATCCGAAGAATTATTATCATAAACATAGATCTTCGCCTTCGGCAAAGCCTTTTTCCAATCCGTCACCACCTTTTTTATCGTCTTCGCCTCGTTATAACAAGGCACTAAAACCGCGATTTTATCCATT
>CAVFNU010000044.1:0-5261 GCA_963624235.1 bacterium
AACATAAATATTGACAAAATGACAAAAAAGAACCCAAAAATCCTCTTACCCAGACCATTCTTTGTCTTCTTTTTTCCCATCATGCTTAAACCCGCCTCCCTTTTAAAGACGTACGTTGATTATAGCACGCGAACTCTTTTTTGTCAAGAGTTAGCACCACTTTTACCGCTTATGTCAAAATATATTTTCTAGCATTTTTCTCGCTTTCGTGTTATGATAAAGAAAACGTTTATTTACTATGAAAAATCTATTCAAGAAATTCTTTGTTATTTGTTTAATTCTCGGTTTGGTGTCTGTTTCGTCATCGACTCTTATCACCACGCCGACTTACGCCGCCGATTTCACTCCAGATTTTTCCTGCCGATACGCACTTGGTCTCACTTCTTGGGACTGTCACGTTGATAATATCGACAGCACGGACAGCCTGAAAGCAAATATTTGGACTATCGTCGCAAACATTGTCACTGATATCACCGTCATCGCCGCCTATCTTGTCATCGCTTATGTTATTTATGGCGGTTATCAATACGTCTTCTCTGGCGGTGACCCTGGCAAAGTCGCCAATGGAAAGAGAACCCTCGTTCAAGCCTTCATCGGCCTCGCGATTACTATGTCCGCGAGCGTGATTATGGGCGCGATCCGTATTGCCCTAATGAATGATAGTGGAAATATTGGAAAATGCGATCTTACTGGCACAGAACAGTGCATCGATCCTAACACCATGGTCACTAACCTCATCCAGTGGACTATCGGCATGGTCGGAATTGTTGCCGCAATTTTCGTTGTCTACGGCGGTATTTCTTACATCACTTCTTCCGGTGATGCCGGCAAAGCCCAAAAAGCAAAACAAATGATCCTCTACGCTCTGATCGGTCTTATCGTCGTCGCTCTCACCGAAATGATCACCGCTTTTGTTTCCAACATGATTCGCGAAGCCAATAAAGAAGCTGGCTTTATCAACGAAACTACAATTTCAAAGGAGATTTATGAAATTAACCAAAACAATTAAACTAACTCTACTTCTAGCAACTAGCCTTTTTTGTGCTAATGCTCTCTGTTATTCATCAGTTTTTGCTGCCGATGATGCCACCAATGATGCTATCAATGATATCTGTGACTCTAAAGCCGCTTCTCTTAAAGTCAAAGAAGCCGCTGGCTGTTTTGGGTCGGGTGATCTCACAGCCGGCGTCACCCACATCTTAAATGCCATTATCGGCATCATCGGCCTCGTCGCAGTAATTTTCATCATTATCGGCGGTGTAAATTATATGACCTCAAATGGCGACCCTCAAAAAACCAAAAAAGCCAAAGATACTATCCTCTATGCCACCATCGGCCTTATTATTTGCGCACTCGCTTTTGCGATTGTTAATTTTGTCATTGGAAGTATTCTTAAACAACAATTCTAACTGTTGCTTTTTTCTAAAAATCGTTATAAAATAAACTTAAAATAATTATAAAGGATAAACATGAAAGAAATTATTACACAATTTGCAATTGGCCAAAAAGTAGAAACGGTAGGCAACAATGATGAAAACTTGATTGACTCCATTACCGGTATCATCAACGCTGTCATCGCTGTACTCGGTATTGTTTGTGTCGTAGTAATTATTATTGGTGGGATCAACTATATGACTTCTTCCGGCGATTCCGGCAAAGTTAAAAAAGCCAAAGACACCATTCTCTACGGTATTATCGGTCTAGTAATTTGTGTGCTTGCCTTTGCTATTGTCAACTTTGTTATTAACAACATTCTCGGTTAATAAAAGCTTCCACATCAAAAAAACGCTCCTCGGAGCGTTTTTTTGAGACTTTAATATTTTACAATGTTCTCAAAAACCCTTGAAAAAACGCCCCAAAAGGCGTTTCTTCCAAATAAAATACGCGCATTTTAAACGATTACTGAATATTAATCTTCTTCCGCGCTTCAGTCTTTTCCTTTTCAAATGTAATCGTTAAAACACCATCTTTCAGTTCTGCTTTTACGCTATCTTCATCTTCACGCACCTGCACCGGTAATGCGATCGTTCGCGAAAATTCACCCCAATAACATTCCTGAATATGCCACCTTGTAGTCTGTTCATCTTCTCCTCCCGACAAAACACCTGAAATCGTCAGAATATTGTCGGAAATGCTAACATCAAGATCAGATTTCGAGATGCCAGCAGTACGAGCTTTAACTACTAATTTATCGGCGGTTTCGTAGACATCTACAGCTAGTTGTCCCGGAAACTCGTCGGTATTTTCCCACTCATCCTCAATGCCTTCGCTGATTTCTTCAGGAATTGTCTCTTCTACGACCATCTCCTCCGTCTCGACCGGAGCGACTATTTCGTCATCTCCCGTTAGGAACGCCGCAGCGAGATCGTCTTCCATCAGCAAATCGTCACTGTTTGTACGAGCCATATTTCCTCCACTTATATTGTTATGCTTTATTATACAGCACCTTTGTAGTAAAATCAAGAAGATATGTCTTCAAATGTAAAAAATACAACAATAATCGGGCTTTTCGACCTGCTCGCACCCCACTCTTGTAGGGGTTGCGGGTCGTTGGGGTACCCACTTTGCGATTGTTGTAAAAAATACATAATTTCCA
This sequence comes from bacterium, assembly GCA_963624235.1. Taxonomy (GTDB): domain Bacteria; phylum Patescibacteriota; class Saccharimonadia; order Saccharimonadales; family Saccharimonadaceae; genus Nanosyncoccus. The sequence continues at coordinate 2,597 of CAVFNU010000044.1, forward strand.
CACATAAGAATTATTGTCCAAATTGTAAGACCGAAAATCCTACTGGAAAATGTCCCGATTGCCCCGATCTTCCGCCAGTTTTTGTTGTTGGCCCGCGCGACGGCTTAATCGGCGATTTAATCCACGATTTTAAATTCTCTTCCGTTCGCGCGCTTGCCATGCCACTCGCCGAAATTCTTGATGCTATTTTTCCCGTGCCTAGTGCTGAACAATCTTCCGATCTTTTCTCGCTCATCCCCCTCCCCACTATCCAAAAACATATTCGTGAACGCGGTCTCGATCACACTTACCAAATCGCTAAACATCTCGTTAAACTTCGACGCGCTCGTGGACAAAATATTGAAATTGAAAAACTTTTAATTCGCGCGAAAAATACCGTCCAAGTCGGCTCCGATGCCGAAACCCGTAAAACTCAAGCCTCCTCCGCCTATGCTCTGTCTAAAAACGCCAAAATCAACCCCGAAAAGACTTATGTCTTGCTTGATGATGTTTGGACCACCGGCGCCAGCATCCATGCCGCCTACAAAAAACTTCAAGCTGCCGGCGCTAAAAAATTCATTTTTCTAATTTTAGCCGTTAACCGACTCGATTAACAATGAGGTCGCCTCGCTTGAGCTCGTCGTATTTGTATCCGTGTCTGTCGAAGAAGGCAAAGCCGAAATCACAAAGTTCACAATTGCAAAAGCTAAGAAACAAACTACCAGCCCAATAATCGCATACAAAACCGTATTTTTCGCATCCGTCACTTTCTTCCCATCTCCACCCGAAATCACATATTTTATCCCCCCAACAATCAACATAATCACCGCCACAATCCCCACAATATACAAAATCGTGTTCGTAATTTTCTTAAACACTCCGGTATCACCAAACAAATCCGACGGACAACCGTCACATCGCGCCGCCTCCGCGCCTTCCTGCAGGGTCAACGCCGAGACCTCTCCTGTAGCGAAAAACACTCCCGCGATCGCCACTACGCCCATTACGATTACTGGTAATAAATATTTTGCAATCTTTTTCATATCTAAATTATACCATATATTTAATTTCTGGCGGAGGGTGGGAGATGAAATATCACCTGCCCCTCCTTCAAAATAGCCTCAGAAAAGCAAGCTTTTCTGCGTCTATTCTGGCGGAGGGTGGGAGATTCGAACTCCCGCGCCAGGTCGCCCCAGCCTAACGATTTAGCAAACCGTCCCCTTCAGCCACTTGGGTAACCCTCCGTTACTATTATTTTATCATATTTCTCGCTACTTAGCTGAAAAATTATGTTATAATAAGCTTATGGTACAAGCAGTTCAAGGCATTTCATGGGAAGCCGAAGAATATATCGTGCGTGATCGCGACGCTGTTTGGTATCTCGGCTTAATTATTGTTGGCGGTGGTCTTAGCGCCCTCGCAATTTGGCAAAATTGGTGGACTTTTCTGATTCTCATCATTCTCAGCGTCATCGCAATTCTCGTTTCGAATTTCCGTCCTCCGCGAAAAATTCAATATTCCCTATCCAAAGATGGTCTGACCGAAGGTGAAAAACTTCATAAATACGAAGACTTCAAAGCTTTCGGCATTTTAAAAGAAGGTTCTCATTTTTCCGCCGTTCTCATCCCGAAAAAGCGTTTTAGTCCCGCCATTAAAGTCTATTTTCCGGGCGATAGCGGAGAAAGCATTGTCGACGCACTCGGCGCTCGTTTGCCAATGGAAGAAGTCAAACTTGATTTTCTCGATAAAATCGTAAACTTCTTGCGCATTTAGAAAATCTGTGCTATCATAAACATAAGTATAATAAAAGGTGGGCATAATGGACCAAAATCAAATTACGAACAGTCAAAATGTTGATAACGATCTTCAAAAAGCGATCGATAATATTACTAACACTACAAATATTGACCCAGTTTTTTCTGATCCAGTCGCGGCGCCTTCTTCGGTTCCTGAAGGAGATACTGGCGAACTCAGCGATCCAGTCGGTCCTTTCCCAGAACCGAAGATTGAAGTACCGGCTCCCGCGCCAGAACCGCTTGCCCCGCTCGAGCCGATTAATATCCCTAACCTTAACGCACAAACACAAGATTTTAATCAGCCAGCACCACTCTCTTCGCCAACGCCAGCACCAGCACCAACCATGCCCGCACCTAATCCTTCCGAAACCCTTAATATGCATCAGGTCAAAGAAGCTGCTCTACGCGATCTCATTCCTATTCTCGATCGTCTTAATATGAGTGCTTCACAAAAGTTTAATATTTATCGCAATATCTTCGAAGAATTAAAAGATTACACTGTCCTCGACCCGGCTTACAAAGCCGCTTCGGAAATTACCGACGATACTGAGCGCGCTGAAGCGCTTCTCTATCTTATCGAAGCAATCGATAAAATGTAAGACAGTTCCACAAAAAATCTCCCGCTTTCTGGGAGATTTTTTTTGATTAAGTTTCTAGAATTTAATACATTCCTCCGCCCATATCTGCGGCCTGTCCAGATTTCTCTTCTGAAATTTCACAAATCAGCGCCCCCATCGTCATCGCCGTCGCTGCAATCGACGTCGCGTTTTTCACCGCTTCTTTCGTCACCTTCGCCGGGTCAATCACCCCTGCTTTTTTGAGGTCTACCACGCCTTTCTCTGGCTCCATCACATTCACGCCAAATCCAGGTTTCGCCGACTCCACCTCTG
>CAVFNU010000045.1:0-20607 GCA_963624235.1 bacterium
TCTGATAATTAGAGAGAGCCACTTTTGCATCTTCCACCCCCGCCAATGCCGAATCATACGCCGATTGTGACAAATCGTCATTCGAAGCTCGTTCAATTTCCGAAATGATAATCGTTGCAAAACTTACCACTATCACCAAAAGTATTAACGTCGAAAATGCCACGATATAGAACGACGCTGCTCCTTTTTTGAATTCTCGTTTTTTTAATAATTGCATATTTATCCTCCTGTTGTTTGCGCGGCAAAATTAAATTTGTTTATAGCACAATAGTCAAAATTCTCAACATCCGACTCCGCTCCTTCCGGAGTAGCACAATAGTTTCCTGACGTCTGCACGTTGATTCCTCCTTGAATTGTTCCCAACACAAATGATGCCGAATAAAGCATAGTTTTTAAACTACCACCCATTGCCGGCGTCCCCACCGTCAAGCTGTAAAGCGCTAAATTGCTACTCTCTCCTAAAATATCTTCGGGTTCAGCTTCGAGCATCGTACAAATCTCCGTCGAATCATTTTTATTCTTATTGTTCTTGCAGCTAATATCGATCGCATCATCTGTTATATTTTCTCGATATTCTCCATCCAGCCCTCCAGCTGCAGCTTTACATACTGCTCGTGTATCGTCCTGTATTTTCAAAAGCTTAAAATCTTCCTTTGTTTTTACTGAAGAACCATCTTTATATGTAAATTTTAAGGGCTCTCCATTTACTCGATAATCCCCCTTTTCATCAAGATATCCCGAATTCCAAATATATGAATACTTCCCCGTACAAAAAACACCCGAGATCGGCACGTCATTTAAAGTCGCATTCGAGTTACTCCCTCTCTGTACGTTAGTCAATCGCGTTAACGACACAAAACTCTGCCCCTCATTCTCTTCACAGCTTTCCAAAGCTTTTTTACTTCCATTACTACTTGTCGACCCATCATCATTATATAAACTTGAACATTCATTTTTCGCTATTCGTGCCGGCGACTCCTGAATTGTTTTGCGCATATCTTCAACTACGTCCATTCCTGTAGTATTTAATTGATTTAATGTAATTCCTCGATGATAAGCTGAAACCGCATTATTAATCATCAACACCACGGTAATCGATAAAATTGCAATAAATGCAATCGCCAACGACAACTCTATAATCGTAAAGCCGTTTTTTATTTTTTGATACATTTATTCTCCTCGTCTGTGACTAATTCTATACCCGAAGAGTTTTTCGCACCAGCATTTACCCGCACATCATTTCGGAAATCCACCTCAGCTCCCGATGGATTAATACAGAAATCAACGTCCTCTCCACCTTTAAAGTATTCGTCAAATTTTAGCCAATCATCAAGATTGACACTTAAACCAGACTCCAAATTCTTTTTACCATCCTTTATTTTCTCATTAATTTGCACTAATGAGTCCGTATAATATGTGTACACTGATCCCGAACTCGGATGCCGAACAATCAAAAGCATTCCCTCTATCGGCTCATAACATTCAGCTTTATCCGAACAGGCGCGCTCAATCTGCGCCGACCATTTCGGCGTATAACTTTCAGCTAACCCCATCAAATTCAAACTTTTCGTACTTCCATCCGTAATTACTTCCACGACTTGCGCCTTCAATTCATCTAAAAGCTTTAGTGTCGTCCCGCTTCCCGATTCATTTAATACATTCCCCACAACTGTATACATGAACAATTGGTTTCCCGTGTTGCCACCATTAATTTGATTCCCTGCCAAATCATATTTTTCGCCAAACGTAATCAGTTTTCCATAAATCGCTTTTTCAGTTCTTCCGCCACCCACGCTTTTACTATTTTGCACATTTGTAACCTCAGAATAGGCCTTGCGTAAAAACTCCATGAAATTTTGCACCGAATCATTATTCCTCTGTTGATAAACCGAATTTTGTACCCCAACCGTTACCGCCACAAACAAAGCCCCCGTCACTGCCAAGAAAATTGCCACCTCAATCAGCGTAAAACCCCGCTTACCCTTTTTCATACTCTTATTATATCATAAGCTTTTCAAAAATTGAATCTAATAGTTCGGGAATAGATACATCATCCACTTTTCAAAATTCGAATACTCTTTTTCTTCCATCAACTTCGTCACTACTGAAACTTCCTTATGCTTATTTTTCGCTTCCTCCGAATTTTCCGGCATCACCACCATATTTTCGCCATTTAATTTTTTATCCAAATTTTTTCGTGCCACCAATTCTTGATATTCATCCGTCTTATAATATTCATTCGCCATTTTAGTCACCTCAACTTCATTCCGCAAAAGCTCCAAAGTTTTTCGTTCTGAAGTCAGCCTCTCCGACAACTCCCAGTTCCGGCTCATCGCCGCCACTGATTGATAAGTCCACACCAAACACAAAATTATCGCAAGAAACAGTACCACATTCTCTACCGTCAACAAATCGTGCCGAGTTTTATAATTCAGCCGCCGTAATTTCGTTTTTATTTTGCTCACGCTTTTCATCATTTTTATTATATCACGAATCCTCCCCCCAAAAATCACCAACCCTAAACATTCCGTGATATAATATAAACAGCTTGGGGATGTAGCTCAGCTGGTTAGAGCATGCGTCTTATACACGCAGGGTCCTAGGTTCGAATCCTAGCATCCCTACCATAGTAGGAGCCGAGCGTCTAAAAAAACTTGTTTTTTAGACTGAGGCGACGCCCTATGGTCCTTTTTATGTCAATAAAAAAAGACCATAGTAGGAGCCGAGCGTCTAAAAAAACTTGTTTTTTAGACTGAGGCGACGCCCTATGGTCCTTTTTATGTCAATAAAAAAAGACCATAGTAGGAGCCATCAAAAAAGTGTTGTAATTTCTACAACACTTTTCTTTTTATCTATTTATTTCTTCTTGCGAAGCGTAAGGAATCCATTGCGTGGATTTTCGCAAACTTCACGATCTTCTGGTAAGTCGCAAGGCGTACCTTTTCCGCCTTCTGCATTCTTAGTAAAGAAGTAAATTGTTTGAGCCTTGCCACCGCGGAGCGTCACCTCAGATTTATGTAGATAGTATTTCACACCCTTGCCATTGGTATGTTCGTAAGCCATTTAGCTTTCCTCCTTTATTAGTATATTTCTATCTTATGACCCCCAACCGAAAAAGTCAAGGGGTTTTTAGGGGCTTTACATGAATAACAGAGATAACCTTAGAATTATCCAAATTATTCCCCGAATTAAAACTATTATCAAAATCAATAACGTCAACAAAATCAAAAATCCTGTCACCGTCGGCGCCCAAATTGGCGAAGCATAATTATGCCGATAAAGCTCTGTCGAGGGCAAACTCGCTACTACTTCGTCTTTCAGCTCACTCGCCGCCGGATACTTCTCAATTTCTCCCGTCATACAATTAATATAATTCGCATTATCCCACGTCCAGCCATTCTGAATCGCCTGCACTTTGCACGTTGCGCTCGCCGCCGCATAAATGTTTCCATTCGGGTTGCTATCGCTCACCAAATCCGATTCCGCCTTTTCTAGTGCCGCATTCGCCGCCCGAATATACGTATGCTCAAGATAAAACGGCCCCGTCCCAAAAGTGACTTTCTGATTTCCATTATCATCCACCACATTAATCACAATATGGCTAAACGTAAAACTTTTGAGTGCCTTCAATTTTTCCGCAATCGCTGCATCATCCTCCCCCGCTTCATCTGCCGCCATCACCGCATCTCTAAGCTCCGTCATATGAATATGGTCTAACCTCAAAAGCGTTGCATCGACGAACAACAGCGGTATCAAAAACACCAACAACTGCCAAGTTTTAATCTTATGAAATTTCGGACGCCCACGCTTTTTCATGTCATTATCATTATATCATAAAAACCGCTCGTCTCTTAAAAATCGCTTGTGTTTATCTCCTAGGCTTGCATATTTCAGCAATATTTGATATAATAGACCCTATCGCTCTATAATTTCCCAAGCAAACAAGTTTAAAGGTCGTCAGAGCGAAAAACATTAAGGAGAAAATCGGATACATGCGTATCAAACGATTAGGTCGTTCTGCGAAACAACAGCAGAAACAACCTAAAATAGCTCCTGCCGCTTGGCAAGAGTTCATCGAGATCTAGGTCCCGACTAAAAATCCCCCTTTCGGGGGATTTTTCAGACCCACTTCTTATTCTTGTTCGCCAGTCTTCGCTTTAACGATATCTTTCAACAACTCAACAAAATCATCTCCCGAACGCGCCGAATCCCATGAAATCGTCTGTCCATTGATCGTTACGCTCCCCGCTTGTCCCCAATTTATTAATTGCCCATCCACATAAAATGCTGGCGTCCCTTCAACTCCTACACGCTTTCCCACTCCCATATCAAATTCAATTTTTTTCGACACATTCGCGCTGGCAATGTCCGCATTGAACTTTTCCAGATCGCCTTCTCCGTTCGAAACTTCTTCAAAATAACTATTAAAATAGTTTGTTCGATCCGATGCTGAAGCGTATTCCCATTCCGATTGGTTACTAAATAATTTATCCGCATATTCTTTCCAATAACCTTGCAACCCCGCTGCTTCCGCCGCCGATGCCGCCGCCGTACCATTTTGATGATAAGACAGCAAAAAACTTCGATACACAACCGCCAATTTCCCGTCCAACCGTTCAATCGCCTTATTCACGCGCGGGTTAATCGACGCACAACCCGGGCATTGATAGTCCGCATATTCAAAAATCAACACCGGCGCGTCTTTCGAGCCTTTTACGTGATCGCCGATGTTTCCATTATCATCGCTCGGCTCAATTATCGAATAAAAATCATAATTATCAAAATTCGTAGCATTATTATTTCCGTTCACAATTGCGATAGTCGCCACTCCTAATAGTGCCACAACTAAAATTCCAATAATTACCCCTGCTGCTGAAAAACCCTTTACTTTTTTCATAAAACTCCTTTAGTGTTATAATTATATTATCATGTTCGAAAGTTTTATGCAAAAGCTAGTTCAATGGCTTGATCCGAAGTTCGAAAAATATCGCCCGAAGAAGAAACCTACACCGGCGCCGAAACCCCCAAAATACACTCCTAGAACTCTCGAAGATCTTTTAGGCGTTTTTCGACGTACTCCAAAAAGTATTTTAAGCGACACCGACCGCGCACGCATCGCTGCTGTGATGAGTTTCGACAATCGCAAAGTTAAAGATTTAATGGTCGAAAAATCTGATATGATCTTTGTAAGAAATAATGAAATTCTCGGTCCGCTAATTCTCGACAAACTTTATAAATCCGGTTTTACTAACTTTCCTGTTGTCGACAATAAGAACAAAGTTCTTGGTATTATCCACACCGAAGCTCTGAATACGCTCGAAATTAAAAAAACCGACCGCGCCGAAAAATATCTCGATCAAAATTTCTACTATCTTCACGCTTCCGACTCTCTTGAATTTGCCGTTTCCGAAATTAACCGCCTCGGCAGTTGCTATTTTCTTGTGCTTGACGAGATTGATACTTTAGCTGGTTTCTTCACCACCGAAATGCTCCTCGACTATTGTCTAGGAAAGTGATATAATATAATCTATGAGAATTTTAGCCAACACCTTAAATGATTTTTTGGGACAAAAAGTCACCGTTATGGGCTGGGTCAATTCCCGTCGCGATCACGGTGGTCTAATTTTTATCGATCTACGCGACCATACCGATATTATCCAACTCGTAGTTACGCCCGAAACGGATGCAGCTTTCAAGCTAGCCGAAACTGTTCGCGATGAATTTGTGTTAAAAGCTACCGGCAAAATGCGCGAACGTGAGCCTAATTTAATCAATCCGAATTTGCACACTGGTAAAATCGAATTGGTAGTTGAAGAACTTGAACTTTTGAATAAATCCGCCCCGCTCCCAGTCAACACCCACGATGATGGCGAAAAATCTTCCGAAGAACAACGTTTAAAATATCGTTATCTCGATTTGCGTCGTCCGAGTATGCAAAAAATCCTGAAACGTCGTTCCGAATATTATCGTTTTATTCGTAATTATATGTACGATCATGAATTTACCGAAATCACTACGCCGATTCTCGCAAACTCTTCTCCCGAAGGCGCGCGCGATTTTCTCGTTCCTTCCCGACTTCATCCGGGGAAATTCTACGCCCTCCCGCAAGCTCCGCAACAATTCAAGCAACTCTTAATGGTTGGCGGTGTCAATAAGTATTTCCAAATCGCGCCTTGCTTCCGCGACGAAGACCCGCGTGCCGACCGACTTTATGGCGACTTCTATCAGCTCGATTGCGAAATGTCTTTTGTCGATGACGGCGAAGTTGTTCGAAGTGAAATCGAACCGTTGTTTATTTCACTCGCAACCGAATTCTCCGACAAAAAACTCGTCCTAAAATCTGAACCCGCAAAAAAATATCTACCAAAAAGCTCGAAAATCCCGCGTCTGCCTTTCGACTTTGCGCTCGAAACTTATGGTACTGATAAGCCTGACCTGCGTTACGGCATGGAACTCATCGAACTCACCGACGCTTTCAAAGATACCGAATTCAAAGTTTTCAAAACCGACTGCGTCAAAGCTCTTTGCGTAAAAAACGGTGCGACTTTGACTCGCCGCGAAATCGACGAATTCACCGACAAAGCTAAAAAACTCGGCGCTGGCGGCTTGGCCTATATCTTATATACTGCCGAAGGTCCGAAATCGCCAATTTTAAAGTTCATGTCCGACACCGAAATCGCATCTGTTCAAAAACTCACTGGTGCAACCGAAGGCGACGCCGTCTTCTTCGGCGCTGACGATCGCACGAAAGTCAACAAAGTCCTCGGCGAACTTCGCATCGCTTTTGCCGATCGCTTTAAACTTAAAAACCCAAATGAAGTTTCCTATTGTTGGATTATCGATTTTCCATTTTATGAATGGGACGATCAAAATCATAAACTCGATTTCGGTCACAACCCCTTCAGCATGCCAAAAGGCGGACTTAAAGCGCTCGAAGAAGCCTCTATCAAGCATTCTGAGACCACTCTTAAAGCCGATCAATTCGATATGGTCATGAACGGCTACGAAGTTTGTTCTGGCGCCGTCCGTAATTATAATCCCGATATTATGTATAAAGTTTTCAACATCCTCGGTTATAACAACGAATATGTCGAGGCTCGTTTTGGCGGCATGTTAAACGCTTTCAAATTTGGCGCTCCTCCACACGCTGGCTGCGCTCCTGGACTTGATCGCATTTTCATGGTTCTTGAAAATGCCGACAACATCCGCGACATTGTCGCCTTCCCGAAAAACGGCTCTGGCGTTGATTTAATGATGGATTCTCCTTCCACGGTTGATCCCGAGCAATTGACCGAAAATCGGCTCGCAATTTTACCGGAAGAAGATTGATATGTCAAAATCCTCGCTCACCAAAACCGTCATTGAACAGAAGTTCTTGGAGCTTATCAGCGAGAAGGCCCTCAATCAAATCTCCGTCAAAAGTCTCACCGCGGCCGTCGGTATTAACCGCAATACTTTCTATTATCATTATAAAAGTATTCCCGACTTGCTCGAAACCGTCGTCAAAAACCTCGTCGATGAACTTTTTGAAAATTACCCCCCTGCCAAGTCGCTCGACGACTGCCTCACCGCCGCCACCGACTTCGTCAAACAAAATGAAGCTAGTATCCGTCATATTTACGAATCAACTTCGCGCCCAATTTTCGAACGCTACCTCTGGCGAATCTGCGATTACGTCGTTACTGTTTATCTTAACACCAACCCAAACCCCATTGATTCCTACTTAGGCTTTATCCGTTTCCGGTTCGATACTCCTGAAAATCAACTCGCCACCCAAGAATTTTTAAGTTGCGTCTGTTTCGGCCTCGCCATGAATTATATTCGCCACGGTATGTCTTTTAACGCCGATCCAGTTCGCCAACTCTTAGACATTTCTACCGAAATGCCCAAAAATTAGGCACAAGACTAGAAATGCCCATTTATCTTTTTGCCCAATAATACTATAATACTTCCAAATATAGGGTTTTATATGGAAAAATTCATTGTTAAACATCATAAATTAATTCTGTTCTTAGCGGTGATTCTCGTTATTCCGGCATTAATTGGCTTTTATAACACGCGTGTCAACTACGACATGCTCAATTACCTCCCCGACAGTATGGATACTGTCAAGGGTCAAGACGAACTTCTTGAAAGTTTCGGCAAAGGTGCCTTCTCGATGGTTATCACCGACGGTTTGTCTGATTCTCAAATTGGCGATCTCGAAACCACCATCAAAAATGTCGATCATGTCGACACCGTGATGAGCCTTGGAACCCTCGAAAACGCTGGCCTGCCCGCTTCGATTATTCCTGATAGTCTTTATGACACCTTCAGAAACGGCGACGAGTCTATTATGGCGGTTTTTTTCGATACCTCGACCTCTGCCGATGAAACCATCAACGCCATCAACGAGATCCGCAACATCGTCGACGGTAAAGCCTACGTTTCCGGCATGTCCGCTCTCGTCACCGACATGCGCAACCTCGCCGAATCCGAGGAGCTCATCTATATCATCATCGCTGTCGCACTCACCCTCACCGTCATGCTCATCTGTCTCGATAACTGGGCTATTCCATTCATTTTTCTCGTCAGCATCGGCATCATGATTTTAATCAATATGGGCACCAATCTCTTCCTCGGCGAAATCTCCTACATCACCAAGGCCCTCGCCGCCATTCTTCAGCTTGCTGTGACTATGGATTACTCAATCTTCCTCTGGCATTCTTACCGCGAGCATCTTGAAAAAGATAAAAATCGTCATCATGCCATGGAAGCCGCGATTAAATCTACTTTCTCATCAGTCATGGGCTCGTCCGCTACTACCATTGCCGGTTTTATCGCCCTCTGTTTCATGTCCTTCACTCTCGGGCTCGACCTCGGTATTGTCATGGCTAAAGGTGTTCTCCTCGGCGTCATCGGTTCTGTCACCGTCTTACCATCGCTTATCTTAATTCTTGGCGATAAACTTGAAAAATTCGACCATAAATCCCTTTTCCCAGGCTTCCGCTGGCTCGCGCGCAATATCGTTAAGTTTTTCCCAGTTTTCCTAGTCATCTTTGTCGCAATTATTCCGCCCGCTTTTTATGGTTATCAAAAAACCAACGACAGTGTCTATTACACCATCGGCGACAGCCTACCCGACACTATGGACTTCGCTGTCGCAAACCGCAAACTTTCTGAAGATTTCGGTTTGTCCAATGTCCACATGATTTTGACTAAATCTACTCTTAGCGAAGCTGACGCTCGTGCCATGACCACTGAACTTGAGAACGTCGCCGGTGTTAAGTCCGTCTTAAATCTCGAGGCGCTCGTCCCCAATACTGTTCCGCTCGAAGCTTTGCCTGAATCCGTGGTCAACGTTCTAAAAAGCGACAATTGGGAACTAACCCTCGTCACTTCCGAATACGCCACCGCCACCGACGAAATCGGTGTCCAAATCGATAACATCAATAACATCATTAAATCCTACGACGATACTGCTCTCTTGGTCGGCGAAGCTAGCACCACACAGGACATGATCAAACTTACCTCCGTCGATTTCCAAGTTGTAAACACCGTTTCGATCATCGCGATTTTCATCATCATTATGATCGTTACAAAAAGTTTCACTCTTCCATTCATCCTCATCGCTGTCATCGAATCGGCTGTATTTGTTAATCTTGGTTTACCATATTATACTGGCGATCAACTCTCTTTCATCACGCCAATTTGTATCAGCACGATTCAACTTGGCGCCACTGTCGACTATGCTATCCTTATGACTACACGTTATAAACGTGAACGGCTCGATGGTAAAGACAAAAAGCAAGCCGCGATCATCGCTATTCGCACTTCTGTCCCGTCGATTCTCGTCTCCGGTCTTGGTCTTTTTGCTGCAACCTTCGGCGTTTCCCTCTACTCGAATGTCGACATGATTGGCTCGATGTGTATGCTTATGGCCCGTGGCGCGATCATCAGCATGGCTGCTGTAATTTTCGCCCTACCATCGCTCCTCATCTTTGCTGATCCCCTGATTATTCGCACCACTATTGGCATGAAAAAGTTAACGAAAGGAACTAAAAAATGAAAAAATCATTAATTTACGCTTCAGTTTGCGGTTTAGCATTGTTTGCTGGTAGTTTGACTACTGTCGCAATTAACAACGCTTCCGCCGAAACTTCGCACGATTCGCCTGCCGTCGCGCTCGAGCAAAGTTTAAATACTTCGAACAAAATCGATTCGAAGAACGAAACTATCTATGTTATGACTAATTCCGAAGGCAAAGCAAGTAGCGTATTTATCAACAATACTCTCGATTCTGATTCCAATTCGTTACCGCTTGAATTAAAAGTCACTTATACTCTGGACGGTTCCGAGACTTCCGCTGAAGATTTAATCGGTAAATCCGGACACGTCAAAATCAACTATGCTTTCAGCTCAACTGAAACTTCTGGCAGTACGAAAGTTCCGTTTTTAACCGTCACCAGTACAATCCTCGACGGCAACAAATTCAAAAACGTTAAAATCAACAACGGCAAAGTCATTTCCGAAAATGATAATAATGTCACGCTCGCCGGTTATGCAGTTGTCGGCTTAAACGAAAATCTCGGTACCGATGTTTTGCCGGCCGACTTCACTATCGAAGCCGATGTTACTGAATTCGAAATGGGCGAAACTTATTCTCTCGCAACTGACGAATTATTTGCCGATTTTGATACTTCAAAATTGAATTCGCTTGACGATTTAATTAGTTCAATGAACCAACTCGAAAGCGGTCTTGATCAGCTCATCGCCGGCGCAGGTTCTTTGTCTAGCGGTCTTGACTCCGCGGTTTCTGGCGTCATGAAGTTGCAATCTGGCGCAAAAGAATTAAATTCCGGCGCGTCGCAACTTGCCGACGGTTTGACCGAACTCTCAACAAATAATGATTCACTAAATAGTGGCGCCGCAGAAATCTTTTCCGGAATTCTCAGCACAACCGCAAACACCATAAATTCAAACGACAATCTCAAATCTTTAATTGTATATTATGGTCAAAATTATGGTATCACTTATCCAATTACTTTGACTTCCGAAAATTATAAAACGACGCTGGGACAACTTACAACTTTCTTAAATGCTGTAAAAGATATGCCCACAACAGACGAAGAAACTAAACAAATTCTTTCAGCCTCTATCGAATCTATAAATTCTAGCCTCGCTTCGCTTACTAAAATCAGCACTTTCGTCTCTGGTCTTAAAGCCTACACCGACGGCGTCACCTCCGCTTCGACCGGTGCAACCGCACTTTCAGCGGGAGCTTCTGAACTTCAAACCGGAATCGACACTCTCGCTTCCGGCATGACTGAACTTAGCGAAGGCTCTAAAACTCTCGAAAGCGGGCTCACCACCTTCAAAACTTCCGGCATCGACAAACTAGTCAATTTCGCCAACAACGATCTCAATAATACGCTTACGAACGTTCGTGCTTCCGTTTTCGCCGCGAAAGATTATCACTCTTACAAAAATTCTTTCGCCGAATCAGTTAAATTCGTCTTTAAGACTCCTTCTCTGAAGAAATAACTAGTCTAGCCTAAAAAGTCCCGCACACTCACGCGGGACTTTTTTCTAATCATCCAATATTTGAACTATCATTATTGGTAGGGCCGGATGGAAGAATAATCCCACGCTAGCGCGTGGGATGCGAACCATCATCTGGTAGAGCCGGCTGGAATCGAACCAGCATCGCAGACTTAGAGGGTCTGGGTCCTATCCGTTGAACGACGGCTCCACACGATATATTATACCTTAATCCTCAGGTTTTCGCAACTTGTAATAAATCGACGGCGCAAACCGAATCCCAGCCAGCATTTGCTGTGCCTTAGTTTCCATCTTCACTAAATTATCCGTCCCTAAAACTTTTTTCAAAGCTTGGCTGCGAAAATTCGACACCGACAACACTTTTTCGCACGTAAATCCCGCTCGTTCAAAAATCTCTTCCGCATATTTCGGATGGTAATTATAAAATCCATCTTTCGAAATCTCTTTATAATTCGCCACCGACCGATCGAACGGATTAACTTTCGATCGCCCCGTCACGAATCGCGCCATTTTCGGCAAAGTCCGTTTATTCGCAACTTCAATCACCGCTACCCCGCCCGGTTTCAATACGCGATAGAGTTCTGCCACCGCTTTATCGAGATATTTCAAATGATGCGTCACCCGCACCATCATTAACCCATCCAATTCATTATCTCGAAACGGCAACTCATAAATATCCCCTGCCTTCGTTTCAATTTTATCACCATAAATTTCTTTCGCTTGCTCAAGCTCAGTCTTCGAATAATCAAACAAATAGACTTTTCGCGCTCGTTTTAAATACTCATTCGCCAGTCGCCCATATCCCCCACCAATATCCGCAAATTTTTCCATCCGTTTCGGCAACAATTTCCGAATCGCCATCCGGTCCGCCTGGTCCTCATATTCGCGCCCAGTCCCCTCCCAGAAATCTTTTTTATAATCATAACCATTATAATCCGAAACTATTTTTTCACTCATACCCTATATTATACCACATTTAAATTACTCTCGAAACTTCTTCTAGCGTCGTTTCTCCCCGAAGTGCCGCGAGTATCCCTTTTTGTTCCAGGGTCAGCATCCCATTTCGCTTCGCCGTCTTTTCAATTTCGTCCGTATTCACATTTGCCACTTCTCCGCGAATAAATGCCTGAATTTCTTCCGTCACAATCAATTGCTCCATTAATACCGTTCGTCCACTATAACCAAACGGATTCGTCTCCGACGGTACTGGATCGTACAAAGTAATATTTTCTAGATCCACCCCTGTTAACTTTTCCTGTGAAGCGTCTTTTAAGACTTCACGGATATATTTCGCCTCTGCCCCCGTCGCCAGTCGCGCTCTTTTAGTAGCCGACAACTTTCGCACTAATCGCTGCGCTACCACCAACCGAATTGAGGATGAGAAAATCGGATTTACGCCAATCAAATCGATCATCCGCGAAAATGCCGCCGCCGTGGAATTTGCGTGGAACGACGACAATACTAAATGCCCCGTAATCGAAGCCTGGATCGCAGTTTTCGCCGTGTCCGCATCGCGAATCTCCCCCACCATCACCACGTCCGGATCTAATCGCAGCACCGACCTTAGACCCTCCGCAAACGACCCGCCATTATTCGTCTGAATTGGAATTTGTGAAATCCCCGTAATTCCATATTCAATCGGGTCTTCCAAAGTAATAATTTTCCGGTCCGACGTGTTGAGCGCATTCAAAATCGAATACAAAGTCGTCGATTTCCCCGACCCAGTCGGCCCGACCATCAACATCAGTCCTCGCGGATGCGAAATCACTTCATTAATTTCCTTCCGTTCCTCTTCCGATAGTCCCAATAAATCCAAATTCAGCAAGCTCTCATCAAAATTAAACAACCTTAGCACCGCATCTTGTCCATACATCGTCGGAATCGTTTCCACACGAATATTCAAAAGATGCGTTACACCATATCGCGTTATATCTTTTTGCATATGTCCCGACTGCGGTTTATTCGACGCCATCGATACATTTGCTCGCGACGACAATTCACCCATAAAAATCCGGTATCGACCGCGGTCGATATTCGCTACCGGATGCAAAATCCCGTCCACCCGCATCCGAATCCGAATTTCGTTCCGCAAATTTTCAATGTGAATATCGCTCGCGCCAAGTTTATCCGCCTGATCCACTAAGAAATCAAATACTTTATCCGTCGAAACCTCATTCAAAGTTTTCGACACACTCGCAATCGTCTCCGAATCCCCTTCGCCCGCAATTTTAATATCATCATAATGAATTTGTCGCGGCGGGTCATAGCGCAACATAAAAACTTGATATGCCGAATTCGAAATCAAGAAGAAATCCGCCTTCTCGCCTTCGTCCGTATAAGTTTGTCGCATTTTATCGATCACCGACCGCGGCGTTTGCGAAGTCACCATAAATTGATAATGTTCCTCACCGCCTCCGCGTTGCAAAGGGATTAGAAAATCTTGATGCATTTTCGGCACCTTCACCAAATCCGGCACCAACGCAATCTCATTTTCAAATCCTCGCGTATCTAAATACGGCAAATTTAAAATCACCGCCCGTTTCGCTGTCGCTTGTTCCTCATTCTCGCGCCGTCGCTTTTGGATCTCCTTTTCATTCATACCATTATTATAACATAAGTGTTATAATAATAACATGGCGATTGCTGAAATGTTTTTGTGGTGGTATGCTCGCGGTTGGTTAGTCTTTATTCGTAAAGTTCACGGATTTATGCTAAACATTACCGACTTCTTTTCAATGGATTCTCTAATTCGCACACTTTTCAAACCTTTTCGCCAAATCTCCGCCGAAAGCGCCAGCGTCGATTCTTCGCTCGATCTTAAATTCCAAATGTTTCTCGACCGTCTCGTTTCTCGCGCTATTGGCTTCTGCACTCGTCTTATTCTTTTAATTGTTGGTTGTATTTTAATCGTTTTTGGCGGCATCGTTAGTCTTATTCTTATCATTCTCTGGCCATTCATCCCTCTTCTTCCCATCGTCGGCATTATTTTATGTGTTATGGGAGTTTCCTTATGAACAACAGTTTCGATCCGCATAATCCGCGCATTCATTATACTCGCGAAAAACGTGCGCTGAATAATCCGCCAATATTAATTCTTAACTTTGTTCTCTTTTTGGCATTTTTCATCGGCGGCGGAACTTTACTTTTTCTCCACGAACCGCTCGGTTGGCTATTAATTGGTTTTTCTGTCTTACCTTTAATGCTTATTTTTTGGATTAAGAATGCCTTAAATAGCGTTCCAATCGGTAAAACTTCCGATTTTACCGATTTACTTTCGCCGGATTTGTTATTACTTTTAAATGAAAAAATGACGCCCGCCGACTTAACTAAAATCCCTGCAAAATCTCGTTCTGGCGCTTTTCTAATGGCCCGTTTCGGACTTTCGATCCCCTTTTTCGACCAAATCGCTAATTTCCTGCCCGCTTCAACCGAACCGATTTATGAAACTGCGCGCAAAATTCGCGAACAAACTAATTCTGAGACAATTAACGGCGCCATCATCGCCACCGCTCTTATCCAAAACTTGCCGAACTACGAACAAATTTTAAGCCAACTCAAGCTCGAAATTTCCGACCTTTATCAAGGCATCACTTGGTTTAATTATCTAAACGGCACTATCAAAAACCAAAAAAAACCTGTTCATACTGGCGGCATCGCGCGCGATTTTGCCTTTGGCTATACTCCAACTCTTCAACGTTTTGCAATCAACCTCTCGACTCGTTTCACCGGTTCTAAATACAAAGTTCAACAAGCCGAAAATGCCGAAATTCTTGAAAAAATTGTTCACACTTTTACCCACGGCGGTCGTCAAAATGTCGCACTGATCGGTGCTTATGGTTCTGGTCGTTCGACCATCGTTAATTCTTTCGCCGAAACTTTAATGAATGCTGATTCAAAAATTCCGCGCAGTCTTAAATATCGGCAAATTTATTCTCTCGATGCCCCGAGTTTAATTTCTGCCGCTAAAAATCACGGTGAGATCGAATATCTTATGATTAAAATCTTAAACGAAATTTATTCCGCTAAAAATATTATTCTTTGTCTCGATAACGCTCATCTTTTTTTCGAAGAAGGTCCCGGCTCGGTCGACATCGCAAACCTTTTAGTACCTGTTCTTGAAGCTGGCAACATTCGCATTATTATGATTATGGACGACCAAAAGTTTCTCGAAATTTCTGCTAAAAACCCCGCGCTCGCGAGCACTCTCAACAAGATTGTCGTTACTCCGTCAAACCGCGAAGAAACTCTAAAAATCCTCATGGACCAAGTTCCTTATCTCGAATATCAAAAAAATGTAGTTTATACTTATCGCGCATTGACTGAAGCTTATCGATTAGGCGAACAATATATTCACGACGTTGAAATGCCCGGCAAAGCAAAACTTTTGCTCGAATCCGCCGCCAGCTATGCCGATCGTAATCTCGTCACCGCCGACTCAGTCCAAATCGCAGTCGAAAAATCCTATGGTGTTAAAGTTAAAGTTGCCGATACTGACGAAGACCGTAATAAATTATTAAATCTCGAACGACTTATTCACGAACGTATGATCGATCAAGTCGAAGCCGTTTCTGCTGTCGCGAATGCTCTGCGTCGTGCTGGTGCTGGCGTTAAAAATCAAAGTCGTCCCATCGGCACTTTTCTCTTTCTCGGTCCGACCGGCGTCGGCAAAACCGAACTTGCCAAAACTCTTTCCGAAGTTTATTTCAATGGCGAAAGCAACATCGTTCGTCTTGACCTCAATGAATTTGTTTCCGCCGATGATGTTTCGCGTCTGATTCGCGACGGCGCGACTGACGCTATGAGCCTCACGGCCCAAGTTATGAAACAACCTTTTTCCGTTGTTCTTCTCGATGAAATTGAAAAAGCTCACCCTTCTGTTTTAACGACCTTGCTTCAAGTTCTCGACGAAGGCGTCCTTCGCGACGAAAAAAATCGCGAAGTCAGTTTTCGTGATTGTATCATCATCGCCACTTCGAACGCTGGTGCAAACGAAATTCGCGAAAAAATTGCTGCCGGCATTAAAATTGAAGAATTCAAAGAACAACTCACTGAAGACCTGATCGCCGCCGGCGAATTTAAGCCTGAATTTTTGAACCGCTTTGACGAGATTTGTTTATTCAAACCGCTCTCAAAAGAAGATCTCGTCGGCGTGCTCGATCTCATCATCGCCTCCACCAACAAGACTCTCGCCCCGCAAAAAATTTCTGTCTCGCTCACGCCGGAAGCCAAACAAATTCTCATCGAAAAAGGCTACGACCCGAAAATGGGTGCCCGTCCGATGCGTCGCATTGTTCAGAAAACTGTCGAAAATATCGTTGCCACCGCCATTCTTTCCGGCGCCGCCCAGCCCGGATCTACACTTACTATCACTCCAAATAAGATTAATATAGCTTAAATAAATTTTATAATCTGTGATGAGCGAGCATTGCGACGACGTGGAGCTTCGACGAGCGAACCCTGTGACGCTCGCCCCTTGGGACGCGAATTGCCGAAGGCAAACAGGTGTGAGCGAGGAGGCTCGCGAATGCAGATTATAAAATTTTTAAGTTATTTATAAAAATTATTTCAAACTTTTTATAAATTTCGTGAATAATGGGTGAACAAATAGAGGTCGCGACTTGAATTCTGGGTGCGCCTGTGTCGCGATGAAAAATTTATTTTCCGGGACTTCAATGAATTCCACTAATTCACCATCCGGCGAAGTTCCCGAAATTTTTATTCCGCCCTTTTCCATCTCCGGCAAAAATTTTTGATTTACTTCATAACGATGCCGATGCCGTTCCACGACTTTCACTTTTCCGTTTTTCTCAATTTTCGTTCCGTCGATATAATGTCCCTTTTCATATGCCTCGATATATGCCTCCGCAGTTTTGGTATTTTTCGAAAGCACCGCCGCATAATCCCCCAGTCGCATCGTCCCGCCCGTCGATTCTTTCCCCTTTTGTCCTTCCATAATATAAATCACATTATTCCCGGCTTTTTCGCTCGCGCCAAATTCTTCTGAATTCGCATTTTTAATTCCACCTCTTCGCGCCGCCGCAATACAAGCCACTTGCATTCCAAGACAAAGCCCGAGATATGGCACATCATTTTCTAAAGCATAGCTCGCAGCCAAGATTTTTCCCTCAACCCCGCGCTCACCAAATCCCCCCGGCACTACAATTCCATCCACTTCCGCAAGTTGTTTTTCAGTCACTTTTTCCGCATTCAACCACACTAAATCCAAATTCACTTTTGCCCATGCCGCCGCCGACTTTAACGCTTCCGTCACACAAATATAAGTATCATCATTCCCGACATATTTTGCCACCAGCCCAACTTTTACCGTTTTTTCGTGTTTTTCCGCGCGTCGTCCAGAATATTTTTCCCATTCACTCATATCCGGCTCACTTTCGTCGCCCACAAAATCATTCAGAATCGGCAATACACCACTTTTCAAGACATTAAATGGCACATCATAGACACTTTCAATATCCGGCAAATTCAACACCGCCTCCCCCGGAATCCCCGAAAACGCCGCAATTTTCTCACAAATCGCTCTATCACACGGCTCTTCCGTCCTGACGCATACAATATCCGGAATAATCCCAAACCCCCTTAAATCTTTCAATGCATTCTGCGCCGGTTTCGTTTTTAATTCATTCGACGTGTGAATAAACGGCACGTAGACTACCGACAAATACAAACAATTTTCTCGCCCAACTTTATTCGCAAACAACCGAATCGCCTCAATAAACGGCAACCCCTCGTAATCCCCCACCGTTCCCCCAATCTCCACAATATGCACATCCGAATTCGCCGAAGCTTTCTCGATTTTTTCGCACACCAGCCCCGTAAAGTGGGGAACTAATTGCACCGTTTTACCATGAAATCCCCCCGCTCGTTCCCGCTCAATCAGCTCCTTATAAATCGAACCCGACAATGTGATCGAATATTTGTTAGTCTCAAAATCCAAAAACCGTTCATAATGCCCGAGATCGAGATCCGTCTCCACCCCGTCGTGTGTCACAAAACATTCCCCGTGCTCCACCGGGTTCAAAAGTCCCGCGTCCACATTCAAATATGGGTCGCACTTTTGCATTGTCACCTTAAAACCCTTCGCTTTCAAAATCGTCCCCACGCTCGCCGCAGTAATTCCCTTACCTACGCCCGAAAGCACTCCCCCAGTCACGAAAATATATTTACAATTTTTATTTTTCATCTCGGGCAACCTCCTCCCACCCGTTAAATTTAATGACCTTAAGCTAATTCCATTATAGCACAAAAAATCGCCTTTCATCGCGACTTTTTTGTGTTTTTTATAGCGTAAATAAAATAATTTTTGTGGCGATTATCATTCGATATCAAATAATAAACAGCATCTGCAACCATAGCTACTACACAAATGGTTTCCATAATTCATCAATGCAACTGGCCTCTCAAAAGTGCGCCCGGCCTTATCTCGTAAAACTAAATTCCATTTAATTGTTTTCTCAAGTTTCGGCACATATACTTCACTAGGAAACGATTCTTCAGCCAAAATTCTAATACCATCTAATGCTTCACAAATTGGACACGTTTCTTCATTTGACATATTTTGTTCTTTTTTACCGCAAGACCATTTTTTATACACGTTCATATTATATCGACGAGCGAGGTTGACAGTATTTATTAAATTTAAAAGCTCCATAGCTAAAAGATTTTCCATCGTTAATTTAGTTTTACCATTTATGGGTTTTCTCCAATAGTTTGGCAAATCAGAATATTTCAAAACTTCCCGTATATAAGCATCTATTTCAGCATTAGTATAAATCCTCCCTTCGTATTCAGTAGAAGAAGTTTCGCGCAACTGTTTAATGTCTTTACTATCTAATGCTATCTCCAGTTCAACATTTTTTGTCGGTTTTTTTATTGAGTTAAAAATCTTTTTTAATTTCACGATATTTTTTCCTCGTTCTCCATAATTAACAGTAACATAAAAAATATTTCATACTATAATTTTATATTAACTCATTCTCACTCTTCCACTCAGAATAGCCTCGCGATAACAAACTATCTCGGGGGCTATTTTTGGCGGAAAGGACAGGATTCGAACCTGCGGAGGTTTCCCTCTCTGGTTTTCAAGACCAGTGCCTTCAACCACTCGGCCACCTTTCCGCTTTTTATTATATCACAAAATCACTTCAAAAACCATTCTCACTCACCTCTTCCCTAACTATCACAAATATGCTATAATTATCTCATGGCAAGAAAATTAAAAATGAAACCGGTCAGTAAACAAAACCGGAACAATAATCACAAACACAGCGACAAGCGCCAACATCCGCGCCTTAAAAACGGTCGTTAAGTTTTAGAATTTCGAGAAAATCCGCTTTAATAATCCGGATTTTTTCTTATCACTATTATTTTTCACAACTTTCTTAAAACCCTTTTTTTCCGTGTCCGCGCCATAGTTTCCATCTTCCGCCGCCAGCATCGCCAATCCCACCGCCGTCGCAAATTCCGGTCGGCACACTTCTTCCGAAACTCCGTTCAGCCCCGTCGGCACGCCAATTTTTACCGACGCTTCCAAGATTTTTTTCGCAAATAAATCGATATCGCGCATTCTCGCTCCACCCCCAACTAAAATCACACCTTCCGGCAATCGTTGATCATACTTCGCCGCTTTTAACTTCTTCCTTACTTCGCCAAAGATCTCTTCCAGTCGCTCCTTTACTACTGTTTCAACTTCATGCCGGTCAAACGTCCGCTCCCCATTTTTTCCAATCTTGATCGCTGGACTTTTTTCCGTTTCGAAATCCCCCGTCACAAACCGTGTTTTAATCTCTTCCGCAAGTTCCGGATCAATCGCGAGCACAATCGCAAGATCGTTCGTAATATTATTCGACCCCGCCGGCACCACACCAACATACTGCAAATCCCCCTCTTCATACACCGCCACCGACGTTGTCGCCGCGCCAAAATTCACCACCGCCACGCCATTTTCTCGTTGCCGGTCCGTCAAAACTGCCTTGGCTGCCGCCACCACCGATGGTACTAATCTCTCGGCCTTCACGTCCGCCGTCATTGTCGCCCGCTTCAAATTTT
>CAVFNU010000046.1:0-5242 GCA_963624235.1 bacterium
TTCTTCTGCCATATTACTCCTTAAGTCTTACTCGCTGCTTTAGGTTGTGCTCCACCGACCGCGATCGCCCTACCCTTACGAGTACGTGCATTCGTCCGGGTACGCTGGCCGTTGACTGGTAATTTCGCCTTGTGACGCATTCCCTTATAGGAATTAATATCCTTAATTCGTTTAATATTATTGCTCACCAGGCGTTTCAAATCACCTTCAACATGATATTTCTGAGAAATAATGTCGTTAAGTTTCTTTTCGTCAGCCTCGGTGAGATCTTTCACCCGAGTGGTAGGCTCGATTTTAGCCTCCGCAAGGATTTTCTTACTGGTCGTTCGTCCAATCCCATAAACATAAGTCAATCCAATCCAGACTTGTTTATCGGAGGGGATCACAACACTAGCTATTCTAGCCATATTTTAACCCTGCCTTTGCTTATTCTTAGGTTTTTTCTTATTGATGACCCGCAGTACACCTTTTCGACGCACAATGATGTCATCTGGGGAAATTTTTTTAACACTAGCACGTACTTTCATTGTGTTAAAATCATCCTTTCCTTTTAATGTTGTAATTTTTACATTTAACTTTTTGCAAATAAGCTAAATGTTGTAAAAAATACAACGGTTGTTATTAATTTTTGAGTCGAAAGCTGATTCTGCCCTTTGTAAGATCGTAAGGGGTTAACTCAACCTCGACCCTGTCACCCGGAACCAAACGAATGTAATTTTTGCGCATTCGCCCGCTCATATGGGCAACAATAATATGACCATTCTCGAGTTCAACCCGAAATTGGGTATTCGGCAACGCCTCAACGACACTGCCTGTGAGTTTAATCACTTCCTTTTGACTAGCCATAAATTACTTTTCTATTATATCACACCTGAAAATAGTTGTAAAGATTAAAATTATTCCATTATCACAGCGCGCGTAAACTGACGCGAAAGATACGTCCCCTGCGATTGCGACCATTCACCTGTACAAGAAATTAACGTGACCGATTCTATACCAGTTTCCGGCGAGCGCATCGCTGTCGACATATAAGCATCCGAATCATTTAGATCCACCGACGTATTTTCTACTACTTTGTATTTAAATATTACACCATCACCCCGTTCAATCTGAATAATATCACCTGTCGCTAAATTCGGTAAATTCTTAAACACGCCGTAAACGTGTGGACCACCATTATGACCATCGATCACCATCGTTCCGCCTTGCCCCGGTTTTCCTGAACTTTCATACCAGCCAACATCAAAAATATTGCGTGGTGTGTCGAGCTCGCCCGACTTATTCACTCCCATCGCCAGCACTCGCGATTTTTTTATGCCCAATTTTTCAATCGTCAAATAACGCGGACGGTCCGCCGCCACCGTATATTCCGCAACTTCCGTCTCAGTCGGCTCAGTTTCGTCTAAATCTGTACTGTCATTAGCAGTCTGGTCTTCCGTCACGGCTCGCTCGGTGCCTTCTTTGCTGCTATAATAATTGTCCTCAAAAGTCGCCACGCGAATGAAAAATACCAAAAATAGAATTATCACTACGGACCAAATTGCCCACTTTGCGATTTTTCGCCCGCTAATCTTTAAGTTCATCCCCAAAATCGTCGTATGTTACCATCAAAGCTCGAGAGTCTATCGACCGCAGATTCTCCAATGCCACCGTCACTACGATCAGAAGCCCAGTTCCCGAAATCGACAAGCCGATTGGAGCCCCAGTCAACACAATAAAGATATAATCAGTAATAAACGGTAACATTGCGACCAGTCCCAGTGCCAACGCTCCGAACAAGTCCAACCGATTCACGACTTTACTCAAATAATTCGCCGTCGCTAGACCCGGACGCACGCCTTCGATAAATCCGCCTTGTTTTTGTAAATTATTCGCGATTTCTTTTGTATTGAAAATAATCGAAGTATAGAAATAAGTGAACAAGAAAACTAATAAGAAATACATCGCCGGATAAACGAACCATTGTCCCGTAATCCCATCCGGATACAAAGTCGAGAAATTGCTCGCCGACGGCGCCGAGAAAGTCGTCACCAATGCCGTACCAACTTCATTATTCGGATCCGTCGAAGTCATCACTTGTCCAACCAGCGCTGGCAACGACAAGAATGCTGTCGCGAAAATCACCGGAATCACACCCGCTGCAATAATCTTAATCGGCAAAATCGATTTAATCCCGCCATAAGACGAATTTCCGTGTATTCGCTTCGCATAATTAATCGTAATAATTCGCTGTCCCTCGTTCAATTTCACCAAGAAATAGATCACTGCAATCATCGCCAGCACAAACCCAAGCACAATCCAGAATACCGTCGGATTAACCGGCAATTCTAACCAACCAAACAAATTCAAGGAACCATTACTAGTGTCGAACAAAGATTCACCAAGCGACGCCATTGTCGATGGTAATTGCGAAACGATCGATGCGAAAATCATCATTGAAATACCGTTACCGATTCCCTGCTCAGTAATCAATTCACCCATCCACATCAGAATCATCGAACCGGCTGTCATCGCCGTCACCGAAAGTGCCCAATCAGCAAAAGTCGGTGTAAAGTCAGTCGCGATATTTGCCGACAAAGTCGACTGATACAGAATATAAATATAAGCAATCGACTGCACAATCGCTAACGGCACACTTAAAATTCGTGTCCATTGATTAATCTTTTTTCGTCCCGCGCCACCATCGTTCGAAAGTTCTTCTAAACGCGGCACTGCCTTCGTCACAAGTTGTACTACGATTGAGCTCGTAATGTATGGCGACAACCCAACCAAAATAATACTAAACGACGCAAGTCCGCCGCCCGAAATCAAATTCAAAAAACTCGAAAAGTCCGATTTGTCTAACAGGTTCGACACCGCTTCTTTGAAAGTCGCCGCATCTCCCATCGGCACCGGAATTTGTGCCAAAAGTCGATATGCAACAATAATCCCGAGGATAATCATCACTCGCTTTAGCATATCTTTATTTTTGAGAGATTTAAAAATCGTCTTAAAATGCATATAAACTCTTTTCTAATCACTATCATATCACACTTTAGTCCACAAAAAAAGCCCCCTAAGGGGCTTTTTCCTAGATTTCTTCGAGCTCTTCTGCGGTTGGCTCTTTTTCGAGCGGTTTCGCGCCAGTGCCTACTGGAATCTTTCGTCCAATAATCACATTTTCCTTCAATCCTCGGAGATGATCGACCCGACCATTAATCGCCGCGTTAATCAAAACTCGCGTAGTGTCTTGGAACGAGGCTGCCGACAAGAACGAATCCGAGAAAATCGAAACCTTCGTAATTCCGAGCAACAAGTTCGTAAACGTTGCTGGTTCTTTACCTTCAGCTTCAAGCTTCTTGTTTTCGAGCACCACCGACGCTTTCGAGACAATATCTCCCGATACAAATTCCGAATCGCCCGGTTCATTAATCTGAACGCGCGAGAACATTTGTCGCACCAGAATTTCCAAGTGCTTCGGCGAAATTTCATGACCCTGTGCTGCATAAACGTTTAAAACATCGTTCATGATATAACGTTGCGTCACTTCAATACCCTTATATTTCAAAAGATCTTGTAAGTTCAACGAGCCAGTCGTTAACCGATCGCCCGCCGTCACTGTATCGCCCGATTTCACGGTCAATTCAGCTTCGCCCGGCACTTCGATGCGCGTCGATCCGCCAGCTGCTGCCACAAGAATAATCGCGTCTTTCACTAATTCAACCACCCCATCGTTCGGCGCCTTGATCGCTTCTTTATCGCCACTCTTCTTTACTAATGTCGCGCCAGCTTTTACATCTTCGCCGTCTTTTACTGCTGGTTTTCGTCCTTCGAGTTCAATCTTCGTAATTTTTCCGGCTTGTGGTACGATTTGAATCGCATAGCGATTACCATTCTCACTTACTTCCACTACACCGTCAATCGGCGAGACGAAAGCTTGACCTTTCGGCGTGCGCGCTTCGAGAAGCTCCTCAACACGTGGCAAACCTCGCGCGATTGCGCCCGATCCAGCCACACCTGAACCGTGTTTGGTATCGAGCGTTAGTTGCGTACCAGGCTCACCAAGCGACTGCGCCGCAATCACTCCGATCGGTTCATTTGCCGCTACGAGTTCACGCGTTGACATATCAACGCCATAACTCTTGCGTGGAATTCCGTCCACTGCCGTAGTCGAAAGCACCGACTGAATTTTCACCGATTCAACTTTTTCATCCGCATCGATTTGTTCCGCCAATTCTTTCGTAATCAACTCATCTGCTCCGAGATATCCCGGCACCGCTTCCGCCGTATAACGACCGGAAAGTCGCGCCGCAAACGAAATTCCCGAAAGTTCAGTTTCATCGCGATAAACTACAAATCCCGGATCTTCCGCTTCTTCGTCAGTCGTAAACACATCTTGTGATACATCGACCAAACGTCGCGTCAAATAACCAGAGTCTGCCGTACGAAGAGCCGTCGACACCTGCCCCTGCCGTGCACCCCGTGTCGCAATAAACGATTCTAGCGTATTCAAACCCTTCTTGTACGAAGATTTCACCGGCAACTCGATTTCATTGTTATTAATATCAACCATGATCCCGATTTCCGCCGACGCGAGCTTAATATTCGAAATATTACCACGCGCGCCCGAGTTCACCATCACCGCGATGTCGGTATCCATCTCCGACAGCTTCGAAGACAAGAATTCCGAAATCTTCTTGTCGATATCTCGCCAGTTCGCAATCGTCAATTTATAACGTTCTTCTTCAGTCACCAAACCATCGTTAAATTGTTCCTGAATCATTGCCGTCTTCGCATCACCTTCCGCGATAAAGTCATCAATTTCATCATAAGTCGGATAATCATCTTTTGCCGTCGAAATCGAAGCAATTGTTTCATATTCAAATGCTAAATCTTTCAAATCATCCGCCGTTTTTACCATCACGTCCGAACCATATTTATCAAAAATATCAGCCATCACTTTCGACAAGTGCTTTTTAGTTTGCACCGAGTTATCAAACGGATAATCTTTTGGCAAAATTTCATTGAAAATCACACGCCCCAAAGTTGTATTGCGAATTTCTTTCTTCGCAAACACTCGAATTGGCGTTTGTAAAGCGATGATTCCTTGATCGTATGCCATTTCTGCTTCATAAATCGACGAAAATGCCTTCGGCGTGTCTGTGTCAGTTCCCGGTTTATCATAAGTTAGATAATAAGCACCAAGCACTACATCCTGATAAATCGCAAGTACTGGCGAACCGTCCGCCGGTTTGAGCAAGTT
>CAVFNU010000047.1:0-5419 GCA_963624235.1 bacterium
ACAGGCATTAATCTTTGTATCGATAACCTTTTCGGTCGCCAGCGCAACCAAATCGACCATTTCCGCGCGTAAAGCCATCCGAGCTTGTTCAGTGTCTCGTTTGAGTTCCGCCCGAGCACTGGCAACAATCGCTTCGGCACGAGCAGTGGCATCTTCTTCTGCCTTAGCAATTATCTCAGCAGATTCTTGCTTTGCGGCCACAACGATCTCAGCAGCTTCTACGCGAGATTTCTCGAGTAATTCAGCCGTTTTTGTCTCGGCTTTATTTGCATTTGTTTCTGCTTCTTTCGCCGCCTTCATCGCGTCCTCGATTTTCTTGTCGTGACGATCGAGCATCGCGGCAATCGGCGGATAAACCCATTTTGCAAGAATAAACACCAGAATGACGAATGAAACTGTTTGAAGCAGCAATGCAGTCCAATCGATGCCTAAAGTACCAAAAAGATTCCCGTCTTCAGTAGCTTCCGCAAATTGTGTTAAAATGTTTTGCACTGAACTGCTCCTATACCATTGCACTTCCGATAATTGCCGCGACTAGACCGATAATAGCTAATGCATCAGCAAAAGCGATCGCGAGTACCATCATTGTTCGATAGTCGTTAAGTTTTTCCGGATTGCGACCAGACGCGTTCAAAGCCGCAGTCCCAATCATACCGACTCCAATTGCGGCACCTAAAGCCGAAATTGCATATGTTAAACCGAAACCAAGAAGTTCCATTTTTATTCTCCTTTATGTTAAGTTAATATTATATCACATTTTTTGCTTCGATATTCTCCTCTTCTAAGTCGGACACGGCCAACCCCGAGAACACGACTGTCAATGAGAAGAATACGTAAGCTTGAATTCCCCCGATAAACATCTCGAAAATGTAAACGAACGGTAGCAACGCGGGGGAAGCGTAACTAGCCAACCAAGACACAATAACAATTAAAATCTCGCCAGCAAGGACGTTACCAAAAAGTCGCATCGAAAGCGCTATTAGACGAGAAAATTCAGAAACCAGCTCGAGTATCCCCTCGAAAAAACCGACTGGATTTTTAAATGGATTGCGGAAATAACGTCCCATATTTCCTTTGAAACCGTGCTTGACGAAAGCCATAATTTGTATTAAAACAATTGCCATAATAGCGAGTGCAAAAGTAAAACTCAGATCGGCAACTGGTCCACGGAATAGAGGAATACCGTTCAGCGTAATCGCCTCGCCGACAAACGGCAATAGTTCAATATAATATTGAATACCGATGTAGAAAAAAAGCGAAATAGCAAATGGCGCGATTACGCGACAAATTTTTTCATTCGGGATAACTTCTTTACAAGTTTTATAAAGCCCTTCAAAACACCAAATCGCAAGTCGCGTGAAAAAGCCTTTTTTCTTACCATCGCCTCGACGAGCCTGACGAGCAACGTAACTTAACCATAATAGCACTATAAGATAGCCCGCAATACCCAGTAACATCGAATTCGTAATCGGAAAATTGAGAATGCTAAAAACTGGTTCGGCTTTAATACTAATTTCCATCTATTTTTCCTCTTCAGTAGTCGGCGATAACGAACTTTTATGAATATCTTTTAGTTGTGCATTGATTAAAACAATAGAAATAATAATACCGACACTCGTTCCAATTAACATACACCAAGGTTTCGTCGACGCATTGAGATCAATTGCTAGCCCGATAAGAAACAGGGTAGTAGTCGGTACAAAGATTCGCAGGGTAGTAGACAAAAGAGTTAAAAGCATAATCCGTGAAATATTTTTCGGCACGGTCAAATCGCTATTGTAACATTCTTCTTTTTTTGCCATCAGATTTTATTCTATCAAATCTTACAAAAAAATCAAGCTCCTTTATTTCCGAATTTATAAAAAATAAGCAGAGTTAAAAAATTAAATATTTACTTTTGTTATTTTATCTGATATAATGGAAGCAATTATGAGTAAAAAAGAGTTACACCCTAAAGATTATCGCGACGTCGTTTTTTTGGATGAGGCAGCGGGTTTTTCGTTTTTGACCAAGTCCACTGCGGCTAGCACCGAAACTATTAAATGGCAGGACGGGAAGGAGTATCCGTTGGTAAAAGTTCAGATTTCTTCTGCGTCGCATCCTTTCTTCACTGGCGAAGAGAAGATTATCGATACCGAAGGTCGGGTCGATCGCTTTAAGGCGCGGGCTGAAAAGGCAAAGAAGATGAAGGAAGCGCTTGAGAATAAAGCAAAAAAGGCGGCAAAAGAAATCGAGCGAAAAGCCGCAAAAGAAAACGCGAAAATTGAAAAATAATTTCGAAATTAAAATCGGCCAGATGACTGGTCGATTTTTGTATGCTATAATAAAAATATAAACAAGGAGTTTTTATGTTTGACACAAAAGAAGAACGCAAAAAAATGGAAGGAGTGGTCGAACGGTTTCAGAATGAGATGAAGAAAGTGCGTACAGGTCGGGCGCATCCGGATATGATTTCGGGTGTGAAAGTTGAAATTTATGGGCAATTTATGCCCTTGAATCAAGCAGCGAATATCACAGCTGTGGATGCGACGCTTTTAATTGTTACGCCGTTTGACCCGGCGAATATCGCGGCGATTTCAGCGGCGATTCGTGCGGATCAATCTTTGGGATTAAATCCAGCCGACGACGGACGCGTGATTCGAGTGCCAATTCCGGCTTTAACCGAAGAGCGACGTAAAGAAATCGTCAAGAATGCTTCGGCGAAGGTCGAGGAAGCAAAAGTAGCGATTCGCAATGTACGTGAAGATGCGCGTAAAGCTATAAAAATTGCAGACGAAATGGGCGAAGATATAAAAAAGCGGGCCGAGAAAGAAATTGACGAAATCACAAAAGAGTTTAGTGACAAGATTGATAAAGAATTTAAAGACAAATCTAATGAGATTATGAAGTTATAATACCATTATATCATACTTTGGAGAAAAAGTCAATGTCTGAAACAAAAAAATTGTGTCATTTAGGGATAATTGCCGACGGAAATCGTCGTTGGGCGAAAGAGCGAGGACTCTCAACGTTAGAGGGGCATAAACGAGGCTTAGAGGTAATCGAAGAATTGATTGAGGCGGCAACGAAACGTAATATCCCCTATGTGAGTTTTTTCGTGTTTTCAACAGAAAACTGGGGACGAAGCGAAACAGAGGTATCGTACCTGATGGGGTTGGCAGACAAGCATATCATGCGCCTGGCAAAAAAGATGCTCGCAAAAAATGGGCGGCTAGTGGTGCTCGGTGCGAAAGATGGGCGTGTACCGATAAAACTTGCAAGTACAATTGAAAAAGCCGAGAAAATGACCGCGGAGTGCGACGGGATTACGGTCGGATTCTGTTTTAATTACGGTGGAGAACAGGAAATCGCCGATGCAGCGACGATCGCAAATGAAGTCGAGAACGAAATTACGCCCGAAACGATTCGCAAACACCTTTATCATCCAGAAATTCCAGCAGTAGACATGGTAGTAAGAACTTCTGGGGAGGAGCGAATTTCAGGATTTATGCTTTGGCGGGCAGCTTATGCAGAATTAATGTTTATCGAGAAATATTTCCCAGAGATGGAAGCGGAAGACATCGATGAAATTATTGCGGAATACGAAAAAAGGAACCGCAGATTCGGAAAATAGTGGTATAATTTAGGTTATGGATATATTTATAGGTGTAGTGGTGGGTCTTTTGGTGCTGATGGCCTTAGTGACGATCCACGAATTTGGGCATTTTATTGTCGCCCGTAAAAATGGTGTGCGAGTTTTAGAATTTGGAATTTGTTTTCCGCCGCGAGCGATCGCGTGGGTGAAAGATCCAAAAACTAAAAAATGGAAAAGGTTACCGAAAAAAGATTGGAAAAAACCGCAAGACGGACTGATTTTTAGTTTGAACTGGCTGCCGATTGGTGGTTTTTGTCAGATGGATGGAGAATCGGATGCTGACAAGCGGAAGGGAACTTTCGGAGCAGCAAGTTTTTGGGCGAAAACGAAAATTCTGTTCGCGGGCGTGATGATGAACTGGCTGGCAGCAATTGTGATTTTTACGATTTTGGCCTGGACGGGAATGCCGGAATTTTTACAGGGACAATTCACCGTGGCAGAAGATACCCGCACAGTGTCGACACCGGTAGAAATAACTTCAGTGGTTGAAGGCTCGCCAGCTGCGGTAGCTGGCATTTCGGAAGGAGATAAGATCATCGCAATCGACGGTAATGAATTTTTGCATGCTAGCGACATTACCGATTATAATAGCGCTCATGCCGGAGAAGAAGTGACTTATACACTCGAAAGTCGTGATGTTGAAGTAAAATTAAATTCGAGCGACTCGGAATATTTACTCGGGGTGACGATGGCAACGACGCAATCTCTGTCTTATTCGACTTGGTCGGCACCGGTTGTTGGAGTGGGGCTGACGGCGCAACTCACGGGCGAAACTTTCAAAGGCGTCGGAATTTTACTTTGGAACTTAGTTTCAGGGGTTGCGGAGCAGTTTAGTTTCGATTCTGATGTACGCGAAAGTGGACAGGAAGCTATTTCGGCCGTTGGCGATTCGGTTGCTGGACCAGTCGGAATCGTCGGAGAACTTTTCCCGGCTTTTACGGCGGCGGGACCAACGAACTTAGCCTTCCTTGCGGCGCTGATTAGTGTTTCACTCGCCTGTATGAATATAATCCCGATTCCAGCACTCGACGGCGGGCGATGGCTTTTAATCGCGATCTATAAATTGCGGAAGAAAAAATTAACCAAGGAAACCGAAGAAAAAATCGTTTCGCGAGCGATGATGGTATTGTTGGCATTAATTTTTATCGTGACGATTCTAGATATTGTTCGAATCGCGGGAGGGAATAGCTAGACGATGGATAAAAAAGAAGTTCTTCCGGAAAAAGTCGCGAAGGAAGCGCAGGCAAAAACTCCGAAAAATTGGCAAAAAGTTCCCGTAAAACAGAGGTGGAAAACGGCTTTTTATCTGCTTTTGTTGATGGTCTGGGTTTTTGCGATGGTAATAGGATTGCAACTAATTGTTGGCTTCGTGATGATTTGGATTATGGCAACGATAGCCGGAAGTCGCGACGCCGCCGTGGAGATGCTAAATGAGCCGGTTTGGACGACAATCTATACAGCCGTTTCCTATTCGCTAGCGCTACTTATGATATTTTTCTTATCGCCGCACTTATACAACTGGCTTAGTGGCACGAAAAGAAAAATCAAAGCCGGGAAAAAGGATGTCAAGCCGGCAAAGGTGCTTAGCCACGAAGAACTTGGATTAAAAGGTTTGCCGACCTGGACTGATATCGGATTAGCAGTAGCGGGGCTGATCGCAACTTTTGTATTATCCGCGGTACTAGGCGCGATTTTTAGCCTTTTTCCGTGGTTTGATGCCGAACAGACTCAGGATGTTGGTTATAATTATCTTGGCTCGGATTTAGATCGCATCGTTGCCTTTAT
>CAVFNU010000048.1:0-2348 GCA_963624235.1 bacterium
TTATTGACGAAGTGCATATGCTGACTAAAGATGCTTTTAATGCCTTGTTGAAAATTTTGGAAGAGCCACCGAAGCACGTAATTTTTATCATGGCGACGACCGATGCGTTTAAAGTGCCGGTGACGATTACTTCGCGGGCACAGGCATATACTTTTAAATTAGCCGAGCGCCCGGTGATGCTGGATTTTTTGAAATCGGTAGCAAAAAATGAAAAGCTTTTCATTACCGATGAGGCGCTTGAAGTGATTGTCAAGCGTGGCGGCGGATCATTTCGTGATTCGCTGTCACTGCTCGATCAGATTTCGACCCTGTCAAACAAAGAAATTACCAAAGATTTAGTAATTTCAGCATTAGGGCTACCGGAAGACGAGAAAATAATGGAGCTAATCGAAAGTTATACTTCTGGTGATATTGTAAAAATTACAACAGTTTTGAAAAACTTATTGCTGTCGGGAATCAAACCAGAGACTCTGGCGGAAGAGATAATAGAGGCAATCATCGAAAATCCCCGCGCGGAACTTTTGATGTTGCTTGAAAAATTACCGGAGGTGAAAGCGCCGTTTGCGGAGGCGAAAATATTAGTCGCGCTGACACAAAAAGTACCAAAGCCGAATCTGATTTCGGGAATAGAAGTGAAGACGGAGCCAGAAGAAGTAAAAGCGTCAAGCCCGGAACCGATGATGCCATCGAAGCCAATTCCGGAACCAGCACCGATGCCGTCAGAGCCAACTCTAGCGTCAGGGCCAACACCAGCACCAACACCAGCACCAACACCAGCGCCGACACCAACACCAGCGCCAACACCAATCACCTTTAATTGGCAAAGTTTTGCGACCAAAATCCAAAACTTAAGCGAAGTGATTTTTCCGCAATTAAAACAATGTGAACACGAAGTCATTAATGACATTCTACATATTTATCCTAAAACGAAAGTCTGTGGAAAAATCATGGAAAAAGAGCACAACCAACAAGTATTAATAAAGGCAGCCGACGGAATGGGAGTAAAGGTCCATAAGTTTGGTGAACGACCAAAAACTGCGACAAAAGACGCCACACTGGATAGGATTTCTGATATAATGGGAGGAGAGGTAAAAAATGACGATGGAGGATATGACCCGTTCTAGCGGGAATGGTGGCAGGGTGCCGCCACAGGATATAGTTGCAGAAAAGTCGTTGCTTGGTGCGATTATGTTGTCTGACGATATTATGGCGGAGATCTTAACGCTTCTGCGTCCGGATGATTTTTATGAGGTTCGACATCAGATAATTTTTAAATCTATGTCGGATTTATACGATCGACATAAGCCGATTGATCTATTAACCTTGACTGCGGAATTACGTGCGCAAAAAAAGTTGAAAGAAGTTGGCGGTGCGCCATATTTGACCGAGTTATCGAATTTTGTGCCAGCGACCACACACGCGAAAGCTTATGCGGAAATTATCGAGAAGGCCTCGACGCGACGAAAACTGATTAAAGCTGGAAGTAATATCGCCGAAAAAGCGTTCGAAGACGGCGCGAACGTTGATGAATTGATTGGCGAAGCGGAACGCGAGTTGTTCGAAGTTTCAGACAAAATCGTTAAAAGTGATTATATGCCGATGGAACAATTGTTGGCGGACGCTTTGGAACGAATTGCGGAACTAAGAAAAAATAAAGGAGCCCTTCGAGGTTTAAAAACTGGCTTTACGGATCTAGACAAAAAAACGGCTGGGCTACAGAAAGGTGATTTAGTGATTATCGGGGCGCGTCCGGCGATGGGTAAAACAACTTTCGCGCAAAATTTAGCTTATAATATCGCAAGCATTAATAAAAGAGGTGTCTTGTTTTTCTCGATGGAAATGGCAGCAAATGAGAT
This sequence comes from bacterium, assembly GCA_963624235.1. GTDB lineage: Bacteria > Patescibacteriota > Saccharimonadia > Saccharimonadales > Saccharimonadaceae > Nanosyncoccus. Next base: position 1,857 of record CAVFNU010000048.1, read on the forward strand.
CGTTGACCGAATCATTTCGGATATTGCGGATGTTGATAACTGGCGGATGCGGACGGGGAATTTATCGGACGAAGAATTTTCACGCGTGGGCGACGCACTAGGCGAGATTGACGAATTACCAATTTATATCGATGATACCAGCGCAATGACTATCGCGGAACTGAGAAATAAGGCTCGTCGTGCGATGCACGATCATCAGATCGGCGTAGTAATCGTAGATTATTTGCAGTTGATGGCAGGTTCGGACCGTTATGCCGGCAACCGGGTCCAGGAAGTAACCGAAATCTCACGTGGATTAAAAGTTTTGGCGCGTGAGCTCGAAATTCCGGTAGTAGCCTTGGCACAGCTATCACGCAATGTGACTGGACGAGATGATCCACGACCAGTATTGTCGGACTTGAGGGAATCGGGCTCGATCGAGCAGGACGCGGACCTCGTAATGTTCCTCCACAGACCGGATTATTACAAAAAGCCGGAAGAAGAGGACACGAA
>CAVFNU010000049.1:0-7268 GCA_963624235.1 bacterium
AAAAGAAAGGAACTCAGCAGGCGGCTCAGCAGAAAACGATGACAACGACGTCGACTAGGACGCCAGTAAAGGCATACAAGTGCCGGTATGGGTCGTCAGAGTATATCATACGAAATTATTGGGCTGCGGTGGAAATAAACGAGGACCCTACTCCGGTATGGGTCTGGATAGAAAATGGAAAACCACAGCGGCTCTCTCCTGAGGAACTAATTGAACATTTCTCGTAGGGGGGAGTCTTTACTCTGATTTACGCGTTGAGTAGAGACTAAAAAAATGGGCAATACGCTCTTTACCTAAAACCTGGCGCTCGGTTTTGCGCCAGGTTTTTTCATGGTTTAGACATAAGCGCAAAAAGCTGTTCGAGCTATTGACAAAGACAGTAAAGTGTGCTACAATGAAAGTAGTCAGAGTTTTACGTGTGTTAAGATAACGAAGACCCTTAACAACCAAATCGTCTCAGATTTCAAGATTTTTTTGAAATCTGAGACTATCTAATCATACTCCCCAAAACTACAAACAGAAAAGAAAGGAAGTGATCTTATGATCGTGTTTTTTGCCCTCATAATGGGCATTGTAATGGCGGGGACTATCCTTGCTGCTATATGCTTGTTCGACAAAAGCGATAATGATAAAGACAACAACAATGGCTGGTGTAGCAACATCGGTCAAAAAGGATGGCTCTTTGCAATTTTAGCAGGAGCTGCCGCTGTAGTGGCGTTTTATCTCGCCACGACGGAGCTGGCAGTGCTATCGCTGATAGTGCTAATAGCTCTCAACGTCCGTTTCTGCCTTTGGTGGAGACGGGACGGAAGCAGTCCAAAGGAGATGGTGCCGTTTATTATTTTGGCGGTACTAATTTGGATATCCGCTGAATCTGCGACATGGAAGGTCGCATCGTTCGTTGACTCGACGTTTTTGACGTCGGTTATTACGATGTTGCCAGCACTGATGCTGGTGATATCAATCGGCTTTTTTGTAGTTGATTGGCTCAGTTTCCGCGCTAGCGACGTGGACGCTTCGGGCTCTAAGCTTCAAAAGCGAGATTTGGTGCTCAGTCGTGCGGTAACAGGCGTAACTGTCTTGATTGCCGTAGCGTTGTTGGTTATGACGATGGTTGGTGTCGCTGAGGGTCGCCCAGAGAGCGACAGTGAGAGTGCGGCTGGTGGTTGGCTGCACTTTTACAATCTCGATTGTTATTATGATGACGACCCCGACAATGATTTCAATTTCGGACCCAGTGCATTCACTGAGGGTGCAGATGCAAAATCAGTCGATGCCGAATTCAGAAGGAGGCTGAAGATTGACCCTGCTTTAGCAGCGGCAATCACAGCTACCATCGATGCAAAAATCGGGACTCGCTATCTTGGTGAGTTTTACGACAGCTGCTCAGACGACTGGGTTAAAACCATAAATGCATCGAAGGATTGTTGGGCTTCTGACCAACAGGCCTTCTATAAAGAGCTGGACGCGCTCTTTGCATTTATGGATAAAGCGTCCGTGTCTATAAGGGATTGTCAATCGGTATCGGATCAGATGTGCATGTACCCGTATACTGCATCTGGCGATCCTGACGTGATCGTCCCGAAAACGAATGATCATAGTGGGCACGAGTTAGTCTACACCTTCAAAATAAAGGACAATACTTTCGAAGTGGCCTTTAGATTGGAGTGTGGATTCCAGCCGACTGATGTGGCCGAAATCATGGGGATTGAAGCCCAGGATTATACGACGTTTGTGACGTCGGCAACTCCTGGTGGTGATACGTCAACGCCAGACAATCCAACACCTTCATATAACAAGGATCCTAACAAGGCTCCGAAAGAAAACGCCGAGCCAAATGATGATTCTGGTTCTGGATCGAACACTAGTTCGGGCGGTAATTCTTCTACGGAGGAAAAGTCCACGAATTCCAATAATTATTCGTCTTATGATGAATATAGGAAGGATATGGACGCCATGAATGACGCCGGTACTGGCTATGGTGGTATTGATAAGCCTACTGAGGTGACCGAGCCGGCAAAAGAAGCCGGTACGGGGGACTCTATCGATAGTAGTCCGGGAGAGGTCTGGGGAGGCCCTACGGATTAGCGATTAGATAGCTTGAGGATAAGGCTGGGTGGGCAGTTTTAGCCTAGTACATTTCTGTGTCCCGGCGGGTTGTTCTACCGCCGGGCTTATCCAAAATTTGAGATTTGAGACGATTTGGTTGTGCAGACGTAGATTAACAATTTAAACGGCTAGCACAAAATTATTTTTCAATTTTAATGAAAGGAATATTATGAAGAAAATTGCTAAATCTGTACTCAGCGTGTCGGCTGCGGCGGTGATTGCGGCAGCTTCGCTGACTCCGATCATTGTGAATGCTTGGGGCGATAATGCTAATGGTCGTCCGAGCTATACACTTGATCAAATTAATAATGGGGAATTAGGGGACAAAATTACGTTTAACTCGATTTCAAACGGTAAAATCGGGGATGAAAAGAATTTCGTAGGTGCGAAAGTGGCTGGGGCTACGGTTTCGAGCTGGAACGCGAACGAAATTAGTGTGAAAGACGGCGAAACTTATACGATTCGTTTGTTCGTACATAATAACAGCCCGAAAGGGATGGAAGCGATTGCCGAAAACGTGAAAGCGACCTTCTCGTTGCCAACAACGGTGGCAAAATCGCATACGATTATTGGTTATCTCGATAGCTCAAATGCTACGCCGACCCGATATTGGGATGAGGTGAAGTTGACTTCGGATGATGACTTCTACTTGGAGTATGTGGATGGTTCAGCGAAGTATAACAATAACAAAGGAACTTTCTCGCTTTCAAATGACGTGATTATTTCGGGCGCGACGCTAGGTTATGAAACAATGAACGGTAAAATCCCGGGTTGTTATCAATACTCTGGCGTAGTGACGATTAATGTGAAAGTGCATAAATCGGTTGGTGCGAAGTTAACGAAACAAGTGCGAATTAAAGGAACGAAGACTTGGAGCGAATCAGTAGAAGCGAAGGTTGGCGATGAAGTTGAATACCAAATTGAATACCAGAACTTACTGGCGGACCAAGTTAAAAACGTGATGATTCGGGATATTCTTCCGACTAACGTTGAATACGTGCAAAATTCGACCTACCTTTACAATTCGAATTACCAAAGTGGTGTGTTGCTTGCTGATAATACAGTGACAACAAGCGGAATTAATATTGGTGATTACAATGCTAAAGGTAATGCGTATGTGCGATTTACTGGTAAAGTTGTAGATAAAACTATGGCTTGTGGTGATAACCAACTAGTGAACTGGGCAAACGCGACGGTGAATGGGAAGGTTTATAAGGATGATGCGTCGGTGTTCGTGAATAAAGATGATGAAACTTGTCACGTAACTCCGGAACCAACTCCGGAACCAACTCCGGAACCTGAGCCAACTCCGACACCAGACAACCCAGGTGCTGACGAAACTCCGACTACGATTGTGAATACGGGGGCCGGAACAATTGTGACTGGGGCGATCGGTGCGGGTGCGACGGTGACGACGCTTGGTTACTACCTTGCTAGCCGCAAAAAATTGTTATAAGATGACCGCTTCAGACTAGGGGATTTGGGCGGGAATCTAGGGGGCAAAGGGCGGGAATTGGAAAACTTCCTCTCGGAAACGGGAGGGAGTTTTTTGTTGTTGCGATTTTTTACCGTTGCGATTTCTTGTTGAAAATAAAAAGCTTATGGTATAATGAAAATATATGAATTCGTCATGCACCGTTTTTGTCATTAAGCAAGGGGTCTTGTGTTAGGGCTGCTAGGGCGAGGCTTTTCGCGTTGGAATATTTTATTTGGCGGTTTTTTGGCGTTGTTTTTGATGGCTTTCGGGACGGTGTTGGTGCCGAGTGGGGAGACGTGGGCGTACGAGAACACTTGTCGGGCTTTTCGAATTGGAACAGATGCGGGATATAGATATGAGACGGTCTGTGTTAATGTCAATGGTGATGGGAACGCGGATAGTATCAAGACGAAGTACGGGACATTATATATGTCGCAAACAAGTGGTGGTGGGTATACGTATCCACGATTATGTCTAATTGATACTTCAAGCATAGCAAGTGATAGCTGCAGAACTTTTAACTTTAGTGCACAGAAAGATCCGGTTAGTATCCTGAATCAAATTGAGGAGTTATTAAAAAAGCCAGGAAAAGAGTATAACGGAAGTACTTTGAACGGAGACGTTGAGGGACAAACGGTTTCGGATATAAATGAGGATTATACTAATGACGAAGAAATTAATTCTGTTTCGGCGAGTGAGGATACGACGAGCACGAATACTGACTCCGATGTGGATTGTACAAGTTCGGGTGCGGCAAAATCTTTAGGATGGATACTTTGTCCAATAATTGATTTTTTGAGTGACGGTATGGAGGGGCTTTATAGCGATTACGTGGCGCCAGCCTTACAAGTGAATCCAAAATTGTTTGCAGGTTTTTCGAACGGTAGTAATACTACGAGTGGGAATCCAACTAAAGAAGCTTGGGAAATATTTAGAAATATCGCAAATGTATTTTTTATTATTTTCTTATTAGTGATAATATTTTCACAATTGACTGGAGTGGGAATTGATAATTATGGAATTAAGAAAAGTTTACCTAACCTGATTGTGGCGGCACTGTTTGTGAATTTGTCTTATTGGATTTGTGTAATGTTAGTGGATGTTTCGAATATTTTGGGAAATAGCTTGCAGGCGATGTTTAATGGATGGGCGGCACAAGTGAAACTTGATCCTGATCTAACCATTGGTGGAATAGGAATTGGCGAAGGAGTTTTTGGTGTTGTTACATTCGTGGGGCTATTAGCGTTATTAGTTAGCGCTGTATGGCAAACTGGAGGAGGGACGACCCCAGGGGTTGCAGTGTTAATACTGACAGTGGTGATAGCTGTAGTTGTTGCTGTGTTGTTTTTGTTCCTATTGCTTGCAACAAGAGAAGTAGCGGTAGTGATTTTAACAATGTTATCGCCGTTGGCATTTATATGTTATATGTTACCAAATACGAAAAAAATATTTTCTAGATGGACGGAGATAATGAAGGGACTTCTATTAGTTTATCCTATTTGTGGCGCGATGATCGGAGGTGGGAACTTTGTATCGAAGATATTACTTGCAACGGGAGCGGGGTCGAGTTCGCTTTTTTCGGCTTTCGCGGCAATTGCAGTAGGAGCGATACCGATTTTTTTTGTACCAACGGTATTAAAACAAGCATTTTCAGCAATGGGGAATCTTGGAGCGAAGATTTCGGGATTAGGAAAAACTGCCGGAAGCCGATTGAGCCAAGGTGCGGGCAATGCGATAAAAGGAACCAACAGATTTAAAAATCATCAAGAAGGAGTCGAATTGAAGAGACAGGAAAGGGCGGCCAACAGGACGGTGAGCCGATACAACAAAAGAATTGGAAAAGGCAAAAACGTATCTCAAATGCAAACACGTGCTGCAGCACGAGCACAAGGAGTACTTGATAGAATGGAAAGTGAAAATGTGGATAATTCGCTAGCTTTAATGAGACAGAGTGGCGTTCAAGTAGGAGGTCAAACAGCTGCGTATACTATGGACAATTTAGTGAAGAGACTAGAAGAGCTTGAGGTTAAAGGACGAACAGGAGGATATACGAAACAAGAAGAGATGGAGATGGCAACGATAGCTCGAGGTTTGAATGGAATGAAGGGCGGTGCTAGTAAAATAAATGGAATCGTGAGAGAAGCTGGCGAAGATGACGGAGCAGGCGGAAAGAATCTGAATGCTAATTTTATGAAGGCGATGAAAAATATTTATGCGCAGGATAGCGAAGTAGCAAATGGGATGAATATAAAAGATGGCAAAATGCAAGAATATATGGAAAGTCTTGGGCAAGACGCAGACGGTAATTTGACGGGTAGTAGCTTTGAAAATGCAAATGCGGCTGGGGAGCTACACAATAGGATAAAATCTTATGAAGGGCAGTTGAATCAGGGCGGAGAAGCTTTGAAAGAAACTTTTGCTGGATATACTGAGGCAGATTTCCAACATATTTATGATCAGGGATTAGAAAGGACTCTCGACCAAGACGATCTTGCAGATTTCGTATCAGCTGCTAAGGAAAGAGAAGTAACTGGGAAAAGCCCGCAAGCAGTATTTAACGTACCGCATCCGCATTCTGGAGGTGGGACCCAAACGTCTTAGTATAGAATTAATGCTTCTTCGTGCCTTGGAGAACGTGATCGAAAAGGCAGTAATAGTTAAGGGGCCGACGCCGCCGATTTTGGGGGTGATGGCGGCGAGATCGGAGCGGTCGCGGACCGCGTCGGCGACGTCTCCTTTTAAGATTCCATCTTCGCTGGCGGTGCCAGCGTCGATGAGAACGGCGCCCGGTTTAACGAACTCATCAGAAATCAGGCCGGGAACGCCGGTTGCGCTTATGATTGTATCAAAATCCTTAAGTTTTGTCAAGTCGTCACCGCGATGAAAGAGCTCGACATTATAATTCGAGTTTTTGAACATTCGGAAAAGTGGTGCGCCGACAAGTTTGCCGCGACCGACGAGAGCGATTTTGGCGGTTTGCAAATTAATATCGTAACCCGCGAGAAGCCAAAGAATAGCGGTGGCGGTGGCGGAGTCAAATTTCGCATTTTCGCCGAGACCGTCAACATCTTTTTCGGGAGCGATGAGGTTACAAAGTTCATCGGTTTTAGATTTGTCGGTTAATGGAAGCTGAATGATGATGCCGGAAATTTCGGGGTCGGTGTTAGCCGCGTGAATTTTTTCGGCAAGTGCATCGGGGGTTTCGGCTTTAAAATCTTCGACAACGATGCCGATGTCGGCGCCGTATTTGATTTTCAAATTGACATATTTTTCGATAACGGGGTTGTCGGAATCGCGCAAAATTAATAATTTCGGCGCAGATTTTAGACTTCTAATTTCGTGGGCCTGGCGTTCCTTGATAAAGCCGGCAAGTTCGGAACCACTTAGAATTTTCATTGGTTTGCTCCGATAGAGTTATTCTGAATGGTGCCGATTGGAATTTCTACGGGCTCTTGTTCGAGCCAATAACCGAAACGATCATAAACTTTACCGACAATCTCGGCGCGAGCTTGGTCGAGATCGTGATAACTTTTTGCGGATTCGTTAATTAAAACGAGTGCGGCTTTGTCGCTGACGCGAATGCCATGTAAAAGTTTTCCTTTAAAGCCGGCTTGTTCGATCAGCCAGCCGGAATTAATTTTATTTCCGTCGTGGCCGCGATAAACGGGGTAACCTTTATCTT
>CAVFNU010000050.1:0-6761 GCA_963624235.1 bacterium
AGAGTGCTCTGCGGGACATGAAGACTTGGCCAGAGCGGCCCGGAGCGTTCCCGAAGGGCACGCTGAGTCTGAAGCTGTACCACTTGATATGTGTGTACTCCCGAACATTTGTTCGGTTTTTACCTTCCGTCTCTGTTTTTCAACCCCATTCGGCAAAATCAAGGAAACCCCCTCCCCCGCAGCTGTTAAATAATATTCACGTAAAAACCGCACCGCCGCCAAAAGCTGTCGCGGTAACGGCTTTGTATACAAAATTTTTGTAATCGGTTTAGTCTGAAAATCTGGTTGAATAACTTTTTTCACCACCACACCCGGCACAGTTCGTCGCCCGAGCGGTACTAAAACAATCTGCCCTGGCACCAGGGAATCGGTCTCGCTATAATAAGTCAACCTCCCAACTTTTCCTTCCGGAATCACCTCATAATACATAAATTAATTATAGCATTGTTGTAAAAATTACCAAAAGTCCCTCAATTCGTGCTATAATAGAAATAGTTAAGCGAGGTAATATGTTAGATATATTTGTCACATCTCGGGTGCGCCGAAAAATCATCGTAGTTTTTGCCAAATATCCCGATTTTAAAACTCACGTTCGCGGGTTAGCGAAGCTAATCAAAGAGGATCCTGGCAACATCCAGAGAGAATTAAACCGGATGGTGGACGGTAAATTCCTCATCGCCACTAAGAAGGGTAAAACAAAAATCTATCAAACCAACAAACAATTTCCGATTCTAAAAGAACTCCAGAGTATCGTAATTAAAAGTCAAAAGAAGAACAAGCCCAGCAAAACCATCGGCTAAATTCGAAAAAATCAAACAATAATTAGTAAAAACAGGGAAGAAACGTGAATAAAATATTTGCACAACTTATAAAAAAGCGCGGGCTCGACGACGATTTTTTACACCCTGATTACGAAAAAATCGCCGATCCCTTTTTGCTCCCAGATATGGAAAAAGCGATTGCGCGGATAAAAATCGCGCTGAAAAACTCCGAAAAAATCCTTATTTATGGTGATTATGACGTTGATGGTGTGACTGCCAGCACGGTGATGGAACAAACTTTGCGTCTTATCGGTGTCAAGCCGGAAAATATTAATATTATGCTCCCAGATCGTTTTGCCGACGGCTATGGTATGAGTCCGAAAATGGTTCAATTCGCGCAAGAACAGGGGTCGAAGCTTGTGATTACTGTCGACTGCGGTTCGCGTAACCACGCCATTGTCGATGAATTGAATACTCTCGGCATCGATAGCATCATTACCGATCATCACGAAACCGACGACACGCTCCCTGAGGCGGTTGCGGTTGTTAACCCGAAGCGCAAGGATTTTTCCGCCCCTGTTGACAGCGGATTGGAACATCTTACTGGTGTCGGTGTCGCTTTTAAACTCGCGCAAGCTCTCGTGAAAGAGGGCTTGCTCCCGAACGGGCAGGAAAAGTGGTTGCTTGATCTGGTGCTTCTTGGAACGATTTGTGATAGTATGTTGCTCTCTGGTGAAAATCGGATTTTGACCTATTATGGGATGAAAGTTCTCGAAAAAACTCGGCGACCGGGGCTAAAAGAATTGATGAAAAAAGCGCGAGTTAAAAAAATATCCTCTGAAGATATTGGTTTTCGGCTTGGACCGCGTCTGAATGCTGCCGGAAGAATCGAAACCGCGGACGTTTCTCTCGAACTTTTGCGCACAAATTCCCCTGTTAAAGCAGCAGAACTTGCTTCGCGTCTCGAAGAACTGAACTCAAAGCGTCGCACTGAACAACTTTCCGCCATTTCTGAAATTACCGAACGGGGAGTGAGTGATGAACCGGTGATTATTGAGGTTGGCGATTGGCACGAAGGTATTCTTGGCATCGTTGCTGGACGTTTGATTGACGATTATATGCGCCCCTCTTTTGTCTTGACAGAGGTCAGCGACCAAATTCTGAAGGGTTCCGGGCGTAGTTTCGGTGATTTTAACCTTGCCGAGGCGCTAAATCACGTCAAAAATACCATTATCGGTGGCGGCGGGCATGCTGGCGCCGCGGGGGTGCGTTTGAAACGCGAAAATCTCTATCAATTTCGTGAACAAATTAACGATTATTACCGAAATTTAAATTTAAAAGACCAAACCAGCTATCTCAAACAAAAACCAGATCTCGAAATCGAAGATTTTGCCGATTTTTCGCTAGAATTGTTAGAGCAGATAAAAACTCTCGAACCTTACGGGCCAGGGAACGAAGAGGTAGTTCTGCATCTAAAACACGTTAAAATTGCGAACATAACTCTGATGGGCACAGAAAAGCAACATCTTCGTCTCGATATCGAAGATAATGCCGGTCGGCCCCTTAAGATTGTTGCTTTTTTCGCCCCTGAAAAATGGCTGGAACTCTCTCCGGAAACGGAAATTTCGCCAACTATTAAACTAGTGGAAAACGAGTTCCGTGGCGTGCGTTCCGTCGAGGCTCGTCTTGTTGATCTGGGAATAGAATAACAGATTAGCTCACGCTACTGGATGTGCTATAATAGATTTATGAGAAAAGTTATTTTGAAGTGTAAATTAAAAAATCGCGACGACTTCGAGGACAAGCTCTCTGACATTGATCTCGATTTTTCGGCGATTTATTGGCAACACGATCGCGTTTATACTCCCCGAGGTTATAAACCGCATGCTAATTTTCCGCGTTTAGTGATGCGAACTGAGATGAAAGCGGTCGATAAACCCGCAAAATACTATTTTATCTTAAAACGTCATATTGAAGATTCCGGCATCGATATCGTTGAAACGACCGAAGTTAAAGATTACGAAAAACTGGTCAACATTATTATGCAGCTCGGTTTTAAGTTAAACAAAGAAGTTTCGCGCCGCCGTCAAACTCTTACGATGGGCGAGGGAACGAAAATCCATCTCGACACAATTGACACGCTGCCTGGCTTTTACGCCAAAATCGAGTCCGAAATCAATCCCGACGACTCTGTTCTTGAAGCCAAAACCGATCTCGAAAAAACCTTCCGCACTCTTGGCGAATCAAATTTTATTAAAGACGCCTATTTTGAGTTATAAAGCTCTTTTTGGTTGCATAAAAAGGCTGAAAATTTGAAATATTACCCTCTCGGCGGTTCACCATCCGGCTCACTGAGCAACTTTTTTGACTTAATTTCATACCGTCGTCCATTTACTGGCGACACATAATAATCCTCGTTCAATAAATTTACAAACATCGTCAAATCTTTATCGTCCATGATGATAATTGACCCATCGTCGTCCGTCATCAACTCTAATTGCATCTCGTCCGCATAATCCAATAACTTCTCCTGTGGCATTTCCTCGGCAATATCCATCGCCTGCACTTTTTTCAGCGCCGGTTTTTTCTCCGCCAACAGAGTATCTAGCGTCAACCCCTCCGCAAATGATAATTTATACTTTTCACACAACTCTTTCGCTTTTGCCTCGGCGATCACCTGCGATTTATAATCATATTGGAACAGATTCTCGAATTTTGTCTGATTAAACACCACAATCGTCTTCCCGACGATCGCTACTTGATTATCCTCCGGCATTTTTAAAGCGATTTCCGCCGAAAATGGCTCAAAACTTTCACCTTTGATTTCCCAAGAAGTCGCCCCTTTTAGCGCCCCAGATGCCGGCAACAATTTTGCGATATAGAAAGTTTTCGTCCCGTCCTCGCCGCCCGGATAAGTAAACTTCGCAATAATCCCTTTCACTTTCTTAAAATCGTGTTCATTTTCCGAAAAATAATCGATGTCCTTGTATTCGTTCTCGATCAAATGAATCAACGTCTCCGCTCGTCCGACTTTCGGCAGGGAAGTTTTATAAATCACTTTCTCCTCGCCGTCCGCTTTTTCATATTCTCGGCACTCCAGCCCCTTTTCTGCCTCTTCGTTTACGAAATTTACCGCTTCCTGCATAAACATCGACTTCACCGCCCCTGTCAATTTATCCGAATATTTAATCTTAAACGGTGTGTAATTTTTATTAAACAGAAACAACTCCGCCGAAACATTATTTTTCACTTCGTCAATCTCGTTCGCCCAGAGAAACACATCAAATTCTTCCATTTTTACCTCTCCTATTATTCACTAATTATACCACATCTTAAGCAATCAGAAAATGCCTTTTGGGGACCGTAAGCTTGGCCGAACGGCCTTGAGCGTGTCCGAAAAAGGCATTTTTGATTGCTTTCTACTGTCTGTTCGGTTTTTATGACACATTTTTCGGCAATTTTCAACGCGCTTTGTTCGGTAAATTAACAGGGAAGTTTTCCACAATTGTTGAAAACTAGAATCTTAAAAAAATCCAAAAAAGCTCTTGCTAAATTTTGAAAAATATCATAAACTAATATTAAGCGAATAAAATAACAAAAACGCGAAACAAAAGTACCTTAAAAAAGTTTGAGACCGACCAACTAGGAGCTCTGGCGCGCATTAAATTTAAGCGAGATGCGACAAAACAATCGTGCGTACCTTCCTCAAAACACACCTCCCAATAAAACTCTATGGTCTATCACACAATAAGTCTCTCAACGGCTACGATTACTATAATCGTGGTGGATTATATTGTGTCTAAACAAAAATCAAAGCAAACACAAACCCGCCGTAGTTTCTAGTTGAACGGTCTCAAGCGCATAAAACAGTGTATAATATACACATGGAGAAACTACATATCCCAGTGTTATTATCAGAAGTCCTAGCGGGACTTAACCCAACACCCGGCGAAAGTTATCTTGACTTGACTGCGGGCTACGGTGGGCACGCTAGCGAGATTTTGGCTGTGACACAGAATTATAAAGATTCTTGTCTGGTTGATCGTGATGAATTTGCTATTGAATATTTAAAACAGCATTTTCCGTCCGAAATCAGCCTTAAACATACGGATTTTTATAGTGCAGTGCTGCAACTTTTCGAGTGTGGAACGACTTTTGATTTAATTCTTGCGGATTTTGGAGTTTCGTCTCCGCAACTAGACATGGCTGAGCGTGGTTTTTCGTTTAAAAACGATGCCCCGTTAGACATGCGGATGGATCGCAGGCAGGGAAGAACCGCCGCCGACATCATCAATAAAACTAGCGAGAGGGAACTAGCCGAAATTTTCATTAACTTCGGTGAAGAAAGCCCTGGTCGCGCCAAGATGTTAGCTCGCGAAATCGTTCATCACCGCCCGCTAAAAACCACTAGCGAACTCGCGGATTTAATTAAATCTAAATCTCGCTATTCGCGCATTCACCCCGCCACCAAGGTCTTCCAAGCGGTCCGTATCGCAGTCAACAACGAGCTCGGCGAAATCGAACAGACTCTCCCCTTGCTCCCCAAACTGCTCAACAACGGCGGTCGGCTCGGAATCATCACCTTCCACAGTCTAGAAGATCGGTTAGTTAAAGACTACTTCAAAGTAGCCACCAGCCTCGGCGAAGAATCTCCCTTGGAGCTGGTCAACAAAAAACCTATCGTTGCGGAGAGTGAGGAGTTAGTTATCAACCCGCGTTCTCGCAGCGCAAAATTGCGCCTCGCAAGGAAGCGGAATTGATAAAAATAAAAACATAACACAAAAAGGAGGCAAAATGCCTAAACAAATCGTAGTTGCGAACAAATCTCGCAAGCAAACTGTGAAAGTTCACTTCCGCTAGGATTTGAATAAAGGGGGGATATGGGCTGAAAAAGCCTACCAAATGAGTTTTTCACAGAGAGTGTGAAGTGTATGACCTTCCCGGGGCTAACCTTTACGGCTTACTTATAGCTCTGGCCGTAAAGGACCCGGACTAGGAAGAATAAAAAACAAAAATAAATATTAAAAACATCAGCGAGGAAAAACAAACATGCCAAATCAAACCTATGTATCAAGACGTGCGGGAGCGGTTAATAACAGTTTCGCCCGTAATCGTAATACCGTCCGTCACGCCAAACGTGGCCTCGGATCAATTTCTCAAATCGTCATTGTTGGTATGTTGACTTTAGTTTTTGGCTTGATTTATGTCGCCGAAGGCACTAAAGCTACCAGTTTTGATTATGAACTTTCTTCTGTTGAATCGGAAATTACTGAAATGACCGCCGAAAAAGACGACCTCGCGGTAGAAAAAGCGCGTCTGACCTCTATTGCTGCGACGAAGAATAGCACCGTTGCCGCTTCGATGGAAGATGCCACGGTGACGGGTTATGCCACAGAATAGTCTCTTTCGTCGTCGGGTTAAGATTTTACGTATAATTATTTTGGTCGCCTTAGGAATTATTCTTGTGCGACTTTTTTTCATTCAAATCATCGAGCACGACCAATGGACCGCCAAGGCCGACGAGCAACATACAATTCTCGAGACCATCACCGCTAGGCGGGGCGAGATTTACATGATGGACCACGGCGAACCAGTTGCGGTAGTCTTAAATCAAACCACTTATCAGATTGTTATCGACCCGACTGTCACTAAAAAAGAAGATATTCAACAAGTTCTTGATACTTATGCTAAAGATTACGTGACTGCAGATATCGATGAAGTTTATGCAACAGAGGGCTTGCGCTATTCGATCGTAGCAAAAAATGTGCCGCGAAAGGTCGCCGAAGAAATCGCCGATTCTGGGACGCCAGCGGTTTGGTTAAAAAAGACCAACCAACGCGTTTATCCCGAAGGCACGCTCGCCTCGGGTTTGCTCGGATTTGTCAATAATGATGGAGTCGGTCAATACGGCGTTGAAGGTTCTCTGAACAAACAGCTTGCCGGCGAAGACGGCCTTATCAAATCTACCGCTGATGTTAACAAAGTTGCACTCAGCATCGG
>CAVFNU010000051.1:0-2866 GCA_963624235.1 bacterium
ATATAAATATAATACGAAAAGAAGCGCCAGACAAGCATCGCCCAAAAAATATAACCACTCGAGAGCCCTGAAAAAACTAAATAAAAAGTTCCTTCCGCTGCACCAGCATTCCCGGGAGTCGGAATGAAATAAACCGCCGCGGTCACCGCGATTGTAGTCACGAAGCAAGTCATAAAATCTACATTTCCTCCGAACGCCGCTAGCACGAAATACGGAATTGCCGCGACTAATGCGTTAAATACAACCGACAATAAAATCGTTTCAAACAACAACCGACGCGTTTTGAGAATCGTCTTGACGCACTCCGCGTATTCGTTTACTCCGTCTCGAACTTTCTTCTCTGCAACGGCTTTATTTTTCACTAAATGGAGTTTCGCGCCGAATTTTACGCCAAGAGCGATCAATTCCGAAGTGGTTTTTGGTAAAAAGGTAGCGATTAAAATTGCAATCGGCCAGAATGCGAAAAACAGAAGTCCAAGACAAGCAGTCGCGGTTAAAGTCGAGTTGTTTATCATGAAACCGCCAAAGAAAATCGCAAAAATCGCAATAATCAAAAAGGCGATTTGGTTCGAAATCATACCGATAATCGGAATCGTTGTCGCCATGCCCGAAGAAATTTTACTATTTTTATACATATAATAAATTTGGAAAGGCTGTCCGCCAATTGCTGCTGGCGTAATATTGTCATAATATTTTCCGAGTAAAACTGTGCGACGCGCTACCGTCCAAACGCGCTTAGTGACTTTTTTATGTCCAGCACGTCGCATCATTAAAACATATTTATATATTTCGGCCACAATTCCCACTAAAAAGCACAACGCCGCCGGAATTAACAACCAAAAGTTAAGTTTTACTTCCGAAAGCGCCGTAGCATTCTCCGAATTACCAAATTCTGAAAATGCCATCAATGCAATTACGGCGATGTTGAGCAAGATAAACAAAAAAATCAATATCGGTTTTCGTCCGAGTTTTTTTGCCGAATTTTTAGCGTTCTCTTCTAACTCTTTTACCGCGTCTTCTTTTTCACTCATTCTAATCTCTTAAGGCTTTTATGTTCGGATATTCTTCGACCAAAACTCGGATACAGCCCGCGATCGGAATAGCGATAATTGCGCCGAGCAGCCCGAACATATACATACCAATAATAATTGCCGACAGAATAATTACTGGGCGCAGCTTCAGCGCGTCACCTTGAATTTTTGGCGAAATCAAGTTGTTCTCGATTTGTGCGTAAATGATATAGATTATCGCGAATATCGCCGCGGCCACTGGGTTCGAGAAGAATAATAATACGGTCACTAGTGTCCCGCCGATGAATTGACCAAACATCGGAATTAAGTAAAACAACATCGTAGTCATCCCCATCGGAATCGCTAAAGTCGGCGAAATTCCGAAGAACAATGACAAAAGAAAAACGATTAATCCACTCGCAGTTCCGTCGATCATCGCGATGATAACTTGTCTAGAAACATAAGTCGAAATCACGTTTGCCATTTTTGAGATTACATTGCGTGCTACGGCAACGGACTTTTTATCTTCTTCCCGGCTACTTAATTTTGTCCAGAACGAATTTAACATGTTCGGACCTTCGAGCAGGAATAATAAAGTCAAGACCAGAACTAAAACGATTTTCATAATCGCATCTGCCGCGCCACTGACGCTTGAAACTAGATTTGAGCCCAGCGAGCCGACTAAGGTATTTGAAATTGAGCCAAGTGAGGCGACGATTTCGTTTTGTAGATTTTCAATGCCGAGCGTCCAGCCGAATTCATTAATGCTGTCCCAGCCACCAAAAGTCTGTTCGAAGGTTTCGGGAAAACTTTGGGTGAATTTTGCAGTTTCGTTTACTACTACCGGACCGACAATTGCTACGATCGCGCCGATTACTAAGACTACAATCAGATAAGCGAAAATTGCCGAGATGGTTTGATGCCGTTTGTCTTTTCCGAAGTGTTTCGCAAAGAAGTTATTTACTCTTCGTACTAACGGTTTTAATGCTAACGCCAAAAAAATCGACGCCCCGACGATGATTAACCCTGTTAAAGCTTTATACAGTATAAACACTAACGCGGTAATTCCGAGCGGCACTAACCAAAACTTTATAAATGTTTGTAGATCGGTTTCAATTTTTTTCGACATGAACCTCCTTATGCCTTTAATTATATCATATTATTGGTAGTAGCGCGCAAGAAAATCAGTTTTATAATCCGAAAAAGTGCCATCGAACAGGCTTTCGCGAATTTTGTCTACAGTCCTAACGACAAAGTGCTCATTATGAATACTCGCCAGCACCTTGGCGGTAATTTCGTCAGTTTTGAACAGATGATGTAAGTATGCTCTGTTGTAATTTTTACAACATTCGCAATCACATTCCGACATCAGCGGCGAAAAATCAGTTTTGAACCGAGCATTTTTAATATTAATCCGCCCGTCCAGAGTATAAAGTGAACCGTTTCTTGCCATTCGCGTCGGCGCCACACAGTCAAAAGTATCGCAACCGAATTCCGCGCCGATAAACAAGTCGCGCGGTTCCTGCCCCATACCGAGCAGATGTCGCGGTTTATTCTTCGGCAAAATCGGACAGACCGTTTTTAGCATTTTCGCCATGCCGTCCGCCACGAATACTCCGCCAATCCCGAATCCGTCTACCGGTTGCGACGAACAGAACCGAGCCGACTCCGCGCGCAAATCCAAAAACGTTCCGCCTTGCACGACGGCGTATAAAAATTGCTCGGCACCAGTTTTCTCTGTATTTAATCGTTGATGCTCAGCAACACAACGAACCAGCCAAGAATGCGTCCGCTCCATCGCTTTTTTCATGTCTTCATATTCTTCCGATTTTGCCAGTTGGTCAAACGCCATGTGA
>CAVFNU010000052.1:0-5598 GCA_963624235.1 bacterium
CCAAGACGTTGCGGCCGTTGCCGGAAAAATTCACGAACAAAGAGGAGCGGTATCGGCGGCGCTATGTTGACATGAATGTGAATCCAGAAGTACGGGAACGGTTAGTTCGCCGGTCGAAATTCTGGCAGGCGACGCGTGATTTTATGAATAAACACGGATTCATTGAAATAAATATTCCGGTTCTCGAGCATACAACTGGCGGGGCGGACGCGACGCCATTCGTGACGCATATGAATGCGCTAGATGAAGATTTTTACTTGCGAATTTCGCATGAATTACCTTTAAAGCGATTGCTCGGCGGTGGATTTGAAAAAGTTTACGATATTGGACCGCGATTCCGCAACGAAGGTGTGGATGATGAGCATTTACCGGAACATATCGCGTTCGAGGCGTATGCGGCGTATGAGAATTATGAAGACGGTATGAAATTTTACGAAGAAATGATTAAATATGTGGCGATGGAAACTTGGGGAACGCTAAAATTCAATGTCGGTGGGTTTGAAATTGATTTAGATTGCGAATGGCCGCACGTGAAATATGCGGATTTGCTGAAAGAAAAGTTTGATGTTGATGTATTTAATCCGGACCGAGAACAATTAGTGCGAATTTTGAAAGAAAATGGCATAGAAACGAATTTCGAGGTGTCGGAAGCGAGACTGATTGACCACGTCTGGAAATTAATTCGCAAGACTTCGGCTGGACCGTATTGGTTGATTGAGGAGCCTCTCGCTTTGTCGCCGCTTGCAAAAAAATCGGCGGAAAATCCACTAGTAACGGAGAGATTCCATCCGATTATTGCCGGGACAGAAATGGGGAATGGTTTTTCGGAGCTTAACGACCCGCTCGATCAGCTCGAACGCTTCGAAGAACAGCAAGCCGCGCGCGATGCAGGCGATGATGAAGCGCAAATGCTCGACCGTGATTTTGTTGAAATGCTCGAATATGGTATGCCACCGGCTTGTGGTTGGGGCAATTCAGAGCGAAACTTTTGGCTACTCGAAGGCGTGTCGGGCAGAGAAGCGGTGCCATTCCCGACGATGAAGTCGGTGGATTAGCTTGCTTTTTGCCAAAGCTCTATAATCAAATTAGCTTTACTTAGGCTAAACTTTCTTGCATATATCGGTAGACGATCGTGATAATTTTTTGGATTTCTTCATTGACGTTTCTGTAGAAAACGTTATCAAAAACAACGTCTGGATATTTACGGATAGCATCGCTTATTAATGCATGAATAAAAGACTGTGTAGCCCCCTTTACCCCTTCAAAATCAAGAGTAATCGCTCGACCATCGGCAAGTGCTAGTAATAGGTGGTTGACACGTAGATCTTTTGCGATGTCTTTATTCTCTGCAAATTCTCCAACTAAATCTCTCATTTTTATAATTTCCATTTTTCCTCCTAGATGAAGTTAGGTTTTCTAAATTTTTGTTCTCTACGTTCACGGATTGCATCCTCATATACATCGCCGATAAGATCTAGCATTTGTCTAAATTCTACTGTTGCATCGAGTGAGATGTCCACTGCCACTAGCGTTCCGTTAAAACGCGCTAAGCCCGTTTTACGGACACAAGCATCTTCGAACGGATCAGCTTTTAAGATCGGTTTCTTTTGATCTGAACGAGTCTTTTTTAAGATATAGGCTGTATCGCCACTATAAACGACGAAATTGCTCCGAGCGGTCTTTGCGATGGATTTAATAAAGAATAAACCGGCACCAGCATTTTCAGAAGTTCCACCTTCTTTACGAGTGGTACCAGAAATGCCCGGCATTAGAGCAAGACGAATCGCTTCCTCATCGGTTTTTGGATGCCAAATCCGTAGTCCCTTCCACAATCCAATACCAGTATCACAAATGGCCAAACTAATACGGTTAGCATTTTTATAATATTGCGCAGAAACGACGGCGCCATTTTTTGCACAAGAATGTTCCAAAACATTACGAACTAACTCCCCGATAACATATTTAATTGTCGAAGAGTCATTGTCGTCTAGGTGCAACAACGGGATCATTTCTGAAATAAATTTCGACTGGTCAGCAGTGGTTTTAATGAAAGTAAGCGGGATAAAACGCCCAGATGGGTCTTTGTGTATATATTCAGAAAAGGGCGACGGAGTGTCCGTGAGAGCATAAAATCCCATACGGTCAATGTATCTCACCGACTCGGGCACCTCAGAAATAATTTTCGTATTTTCTTTACCAACTTCTTTCGCAATAGCGGCAGCAAGAGTAAGGTGCGCAGGATGAACATTGACCCAACGTTTGTCTACTGTAATTTCTAGAATTTCGGGATGATCAAAAGCTATTTGCTCGGCAAAATGAGCAAAATAACGCAAATTTCCTTGATTGCTAAAATGGATACGCATATCTTTATACTAGCGTATAATTCCAGATTCGTCAAGCATGTAATTATAGGGCAACTTTTTATGTCTCCCAACAGGGAAACGCTCCCTATAATTACATATTTTAAGAATCTGTAATTATAGGGGGGTTTAAAATTCGATTTCTTTGTGGTGGGATTTTTGCCCGCGGGTGATTTTGAGGCTGGTTTTGGGAATGTTTAAGTGTTTTGCGAGAATTTTAATGAGTGCGGAATTTGCCTCACCGTCGTGCGGTTTGGCGCGCAAATAAACCGTCAACTCTCGGTCGCCGGCCGCGACGATTTTTTCTTGCGAGCTGCCTGGCTTGACTATGACTTGATATTTCATACCTTTTATTATAGCGTGATATAATAAATAAGTGAATAAGTTCAAGTTAGTTTCGAAATTCCAGCCGATGGGCGACCAGCCGGCAGCGATCAAGACGCTGACGGAGGGGGTTTTGGCGGGGCGAAAAGAACAAACTTTGCTCGGAGTGACGGGGTCGGGAAAAACTTTTACCATGGCGAACATTATTCAGAATGCACAGCGACCGACTTTGATTTTGGCGCATAATAAAACTCTCGCGGCACAACTTTATTCCGAATTTCGGGAGTTTTTTCCAGAGAATGAAGTGCATTATTTCGTATCATATTTCGATTATTACCAGCCGGAGGCTTATATCGCTTCAACGGATACTTATATCGAGAAAGATTCGGCGATCAATGACGAAATTGACCGGCTACGGCACGGCGCGACCGAGGCACTGCTCACGCGAAACGATGTGATTGTGGTGTCGTCGGTGTCATGTATTTATGGGATTGGTTCGCCGACGAACTATCTTGCGATGTCGCTCGAAGTTGGGCTTGGTGATGATTTGACTGAGCTGGATTTTATTCGGCATTTGGTTTCAATGCAATATCACCGTAATGATCTTGCGTTTGAGCGGGGAAATTTTCGGGTGATGGGCGACACGGTTGATTTGTATCCGGCGAATGGGGAATATGCTTATCGGTTTGAATTTGGATTTGACACTTTAGAGGAAATCAAAATTGTCGACCCGCTAACCTTTGAAGTACGCGAAAAGCCGAAAAATTTGCACATTTTTCCAAATACGCATTATGCCACACCAAAAAGCCAGCTCGAAAAAGCACTTGTCGCAATTCGAGCGGAGTTTGATGAGCGGTTAAAATATTTTGAGAAACATGAAAAATATCTCGAGGCGCAAAGACTAAGTCAGCGCACGAAATATGACCTCGAGATGCTAAAAGAAACTGGGTTCGTGAAGGGGATTGAAAATTATTCTCGGCATCTCGATGGGCGCAAGGCGGGCGAACCGCCGGCGACTTTACTTGACTTTTTCCCGAAAGATTGGCTTTTAATTGTTGACGAGTCGCATATGACTTTACCACAAGTGCGCGGGATGTATAACGGCGACCACGCGCGCAAAACGACGCTGGTGGATTTTGGATTTCGGTTGCCGTCGGCGCTAGATAACCGACCCCTCACTTATGGTGAGTTTCAAGGAAAAATCAATCAGGCAATTTACGTTTCGGCGACGCCGGGAAATTATGAACTCGAGCATTCGCCGAAACCGGCGGAACAAATTATTCGTCCGACTGGGCTTTTAGATCCAGAAATTGAAGTACGCAGTTCCGAAGGGCAGATTGATGATTTAATGGAGGAAATTGATCGGCGGATTGCGAAGGGGCAACGAACTTTGATCACGACTCTGACTAAGCGAATGGCAGAGGATTTGACCGATCACTTAAAAGAGCGGGGCGTAAAGACGGCCTATATTCATTCGGATATTGATACTTTGGAGCGGGGCGATATTTTAAGAGATTTACGCGCCGGAGTTTATGATGTTCTGGTCGGGATTAATCTGCTGCGTGAAGGATTAGATCTGCCCGAAGTGTCGCTAGTTGCGATTTTAGACGCGGATAAGGAAGGTTTTTTAAGGAGTGAGTCGGCTCTAGTGCAAACAATCGGGCGGGCAGCCAGGCACGAAGAGGGTAAAGTAATCATGTATGCGAATTATATTACCGAAAGTATGGAAAAGGCGATTTCGGAGACCAATCGGCGGCGCGAAATTCAAAAACAATATAATTCTGAGCATCATATCACGCCACATTCGGTGAAGAAAGAAATTTCGGCGGGTCTGCGCGCGATTATTCCGGAGAAACAAAAAGAAAATAAGCTTGATATTCGGCGGGTGCCGAAAGATGAATTGCCGACGTTAATTAAGTCTTTGTCGTCCGAAATGCAACTCGCCGCCGCGAATTTGGAATTTGAAAAAGCCGCGCTGCTTCGAGATGAGATTGAGAAAATTAAGGCGTTTGTGGAGGGGAAGTAAGCCTTTGGGGCAAGCTTAGTTTTTTTAAGTTATATTGCGGTTGAGAAGTGGGCACGGGAAAATCGCTCTGGGAGAAAAAGTTTATGGTATAATGGGGATAGGATGAGTGGGCAAGTTGACTTTAAATCAGTTGAGCAGATTCAAAAGCGGGTGCGGCTGTGTGATTATTTGTGCGTGGCACAGTTGTTTTTGCGGGATAATTTTTTGCTTGAGCGGGAGTTGAGCTTTGATGATATTAAGCCGCGACTTCTAGGGCATTGGGGAACTTGTCACGGGATTAATGTCGCTTATGCTAATTTGAAAAATCATTTTGCGGAAGATGCGGATTTTGCGTTTATCCTTGGGCCGGGGCATGGGTTCCCGGCGCTCCAGGCAAATTTATGGCTGGACGGAAAGTTGATGAAGATCGATCCTAAGGCTGGTCGGGATGCGGAAGGTCTCGAATATCTTTGTCGGCAATTTTCTTGGCCGGACGGGTTTCCGAGTCATGCCAGTCCGCTGACGCCAGGGGTGATTACTGAAGGCGGAGAGCTGGGCTATGCGCTAGCGAATGCCTACGGTTCGGTGCTTGGACATCCGGAAAAAACCATCGCGGTCTTAATCGGCGATGGCGAACTTGAAACGGCGACGGCTCTAGCGTCTCTCAATTTACGCGATTTGTTAGCTGGCCCGAATAACGGGACGGTTTTACCAATTTTACACCTGAATGGTTATAAAATTTCGGCGCCGTCGCTTTATGCGCGGAAATCAGAACGGGAATTAAATGAATTAGTTCGGGGATTTGGGTTCACGCCTTTGACGATTGACGGCGAAAAAACCGAAAAGTTCCAGAACACCTTAAACGAAGATTTAGAAGCGCCATTTTATATTTTGAAAACCGAAAAAGGT
>CAVFNU010000053.1:0-2199 GCA_963624235.1 bacterium
AGCTTTGATGATGTTGATTCTCGGTATTTTCGTCACTTTCTATCAAGGTGCAGTCGTTACTTTGGTCGGCTGGACGATGGTTTTGACTGGTGCGATCGGCATCGTTGGCGATACGATGTTTATCCAATATGTTAATAAAGTTGCCGAATCATTGACCGGAAAAAATGCAACTACGGTTGGAAAAACTAAAAAAGAGAAATAATGCAAACTATCAAAGAAGATTTTCTCAAAATCTATCACACCGAGCGAGGCATTTTGGCTGTTATGGTATTGAACTTACTCCTCTCGGTAGCCTTAATTATTTTTGCTTGCGTTAATTTGAACCCGAACGCCGCGGGCGTGAAAGTTGGCTATGGTGATATCGGCGGTTATCGTGACGGAACTTGGGTCGATTTACTAGCTTTTCCACTCTTGGCTTTAATTTTTGGCGTAATGCATAACTTTATCGCTCTCTGTATTTTTCATAAACGCGGATCGGGAATGGTTAAATTCTTCTTAAGCATCACTACGATTTTGATTTTTGGGTCTTTTCTCGTATTAATTCGCACTCTCGGAGAAGGTTAAATGCATAATGACGATCTTGAAATTCCGCAAGGGAAACGCAAACCTTTTTATCGTTTTCTCGAAATTGTCCCTGGCGTGATTTCGTATGGTGCGATTATTTTACTTTTTCTTTTGTCTTGGATCGATCCGATTATCGGCTCGATTTATCTTTTCGCACTCATCGCAGCGACCTTAGTAAAAGCAATTGCGGTCGCTTATCGAACTGCGCAAGGTTATAATGTGATTAAACGCGCCGAACGAGTCGATTGGGCAAAACGTCTTCGCGATCTCGAAACTCCACACGAATCTTTCGAACGCCTTCATGGAGAAACGAATAACAGTTATCATTTTAATCGACATATCGAAAATCTTAAAATGGCCGCTGCTATGGAGAGCGAATATCCGAAACCGTCGAAAATTTACCATGCTGTAATTATGACCGCATATAATGAAGGGATTGAAGTGCTTGGCCCCTCGATCGAAGCGGTCAAAAATACTACTTTTCCGAATGAGCGGATTATTTTTGCTTTAGCCTATGAAGAGCGTGGCGGGGAAGCAATTGAGAAAACCGTGACAGAACTTAAAAAACGTTATCAAGGCGTTTTCCGCGATTTTCTTTTAATAAAACATCCTGCCGACCTGCCGAACGAAGTGATTGGTAAAGGCCCGAACCTAACTTATGCCGGTTATGCCGTCGCTGAACACATTAAAACCGAGGAACTTCCAATCGAAAATATCATCGTCACTTCTCTTGACAGTGACAATCGTATGGCGTCGAAATATCTCGACTCGGTAGCCTACGAATTTATTGTTCATCCGAATCGTCAGCGCCTCAGTTATCAGCCCGTAGCTTTATTTATGAATAATATTTGGGATGCACCAGCGCCTTCGCGTGTGATCGCGACCTCGAATTCCTTCTTTAACGTCATCTCGACTATGCGTCCGCACGCTCTGCGCAATTTCGCTTCGCATTCGCAACCACTCCAGGCGCTCGAAGCGATGAATTTTTGGAGCAAGCGCACCATCGTTGAAGACGGGCACCAATATTGGCGCAGCCTGTTCTTTTTCCGTGGCGATTATACGGTTTTACCGATTCGCATTCCGATTTATCAAGATGCTGTGATTGATGAAACTTTTTGGAAGACGATTAAAGCCCAATTTGTTCAAGTTCGGCGCTGGTATTACGGCGCTAGCGACATCGCATATGTCGGGACTCGACTTTTTACATCTCGAGAAAAGCGGATTATGCCTTTTTGGCAATTATTTCCAAAATTTTGGCGTCTGCTTGACGGGCATATCACTCTCGCCATTCTTGCGCCGATCGTCGCTTTTGGCGGTTGGGTGCCGATGATCATGAATTTGTCATCGCACGAAATGGTCGCTTATAGTATTCCGAGTATTGTTGGCGTAGTTGAGACTTTTGCCTCGATCGGTTTAATCGTTTCGGTTCTGATTTCTTTTAAAATTCTACCTAAACGTCCTGCAAAATACAAAAAAGGTAAAAATTTCTTAATGGTCATTCAATGGATTTTAATGCCAATTACTTCAATTTTGTATCAGTCTATTGCTGCATTTTATTCCCAAACTCGCTTGATGCTCGGAAAATATATGGAAAAGTTTGACGTCACAAAAAAGGTCGTCAAGAAATAACCTATC
>CAVFNU010000054.1:0-2265 GCA_963624235.1 bacterium
TTTTCAACCATAACGATATGGTTGAAATTTTGAGTTTCAGCGTGATATTCTTCAAGCATTTCGGCGAGTTGTTCTTCGGTGAAAGCTTTAGGGAATTTAAAAAGCAGGAAATCGCCGGTTTTGTCTTTGGTCGGGCGTTGTTTTAGACCGAATTTTTGGAAATTTTTAGTGAAAGTTTCGGGGTTACGTAATGGAACGAAGCCAGTCGGGGATTTGTCAGTAAAATCGCCATCGGCACGTAAATTTACTTCTAGATTTAATTTCGGGGCGACGAAATAAGCATAAAATAGCGCAGAATGTCCGAAAATTTTGTAAAATCCGTTAGTCGAGCGCATTACGACGATGAATTCAAAATTAGTTTTTTCGAATTCGGTGATAGCCCGTTTGTTTTCGTTGTAGATTTTGTTTAATGCGGATTTTGCTTGATCGCAGAGGGATTTTTGTTGTTTGGTGCGCGGTTTTTGCGCTTTCAATTCTTTTAAAGTTTGTTCGGCTTTTTGAATTGAATTTTGGGTTGGATCCATGTTTCTCCTTTTTGTTAATGCTTATGTATATTATAAAGGTTTCGGCGGTTGAAAAAGTTTTAGAGGTGTGATAAGGTGGGATGCATGAAATTAGGGAAGATAGATATTTCGGAGCTAAGCGCTTTGCCAGAAAAACACGAATATGAGACGGCAAAATATTTTGCGAAACGTGGTTTTGATATAAAATTTGTGAAACAGTGCTACGTTAAAGGTTTTAGAAATCCGGATTTTGAGATGGACGGAAAGGTATGGGAGATGAAAAGCCCAGTCGGTTCTAACAGAAGAACTTTTGAGGATAATTTACGGAAAGCAATAAAACAATCGGAAAATATAATTTTCGATTTAAGGAGATTAAGCCCGTTTTTAGAAAAAAGAGGTTTACAGATTTTGAAAAAAAGAAGAAAAATCGGCACGATTAAAAATTTATTAGTAATAACTAGAGACGGAAAGCTATTGACTTTGAAGGGGAAGTTTGGTATAATAGAGGCATAGGTAGCCCGACCCGCCCCTGCATAGAGGAGGGCCTAAGGCTACTTTTTTAATATTTTTTGATTCTAGAGTGGTTTTTGTGGTGCGGGCGGTTGAAAAAGTTTTAGAGGTGTGATATAAGAGGAATATGAACAAAACTTTTTTCTTTTATGATTTGGAAACGTCGGGATTGAAGGCACGGGAAGACCGGATTATGCAATTTGCGGGACAGCGGACTGGCATGAATTTAGAGCCGATCGGTGAGCCAGTGAACATTTTAGTGCGGATGTCGGACGATGCGTTACCGTCGCCGAAGGCGATCGCAGTGACAAAAATTACGCCACAAAAAACCCTAGAAGAAGGAATTTCGGAAGTTGAGTTTTGTCGATTGGTGACGGACGAAATCTTTACGCCAGGGACTTGTGCGGTGGGATATAATACGGTGCGGTTTGATGATGAATTTATGCGGGCGACGTTTTGGCGGAATTTTTATGAGCCGTATGAGTTCGAGTGGAAGGATGAGCGATCGCGGTGGGATATGTTGGATGTGGTGCGACTTACGCGAGCGCTTAGGCCAGAGGGGATTGCTTGGCCGTTTCGAGAAGACGGCGTGCCGACGAATCGGTTGGAACTTTTGACGAAAGAAAATGGTTTATCGCACGAACACGCGCACGATGCGCTGTCAGACGTGTATGCGACGATTGCGGTGGCGAAATTAATTCGTGAGAAACAACCGAAATTGTTCGAATATTTGTTTAAGATACGGGGGAAACGAGAAGTGGCGAGGTTGGTGAATTTAACCGACCCGAAGCCGTTTGTTTATGCGAGCGGACGATATGCAAATGAATTCAATAAAACGACAGTGGCGTTTCCGTTAACGGCAGGGCGAAATGGAAATGTGGTGGTGTTTGACTTGAGATTTGATCCGGAAGAAGTTTTCGCGAAAGGTATGGCGAGCGATCCGAATAATGACTCAATGGAGGCTCTAGACGATTCGGGGACAGATAAAGAAAAAAAGAAGACCAGTTTATTCCCGATTGTGAAGGAAATATGTTTGAATAAGTGTCCAGCGGTGGCGCCGGTGTCGGTACTCGAGGCGAAGGGGGCGGATGGCGTTAGTGGTTGGGAGCGGATTGGTTTGTCGCGTGAAAAAGTGGAAGAAAATTTGCAAAAATTGGCTGCTCATCCGGATTTTGCGGAACGGGTGCGAAGCGAATTTGAAAATCGGCCGGAATTTGCGCCAGCGGTAGAACCGGAAGGAGCATTATATGAC
>CAVFNU010000055.1:0-4947 GCA_963624235.1 bacterium
ATATCCCCGTGTCTGTGTAATTTTCGCCGCCGAATCCGGAAAATGAGCACTAAACAGCGCCTCTGCGCGCTTTCCCTTCGGCACCGAAGGCAAAAGATCGGGGATTTTCGCAAATTGATCACGCGATTTTTGCATCAAACGCGCGAAATCTCCTGACTTCAATACGCCGTGCGCCACGTAAACGGGCGCTAAACCGTTTTTAGGGTCAATCCGCCCTACCTCCGCACTCGACGGCGAAACCAGGCTATAACGGCCATTCCTAAGCTCAAAATTTCCCGTAAAATAGTATTCTCGGTCTGGTTGATAGAGATTTTTACGATAATTTTGGTTAAACCATACCACTTTTACCGCCCCTGTTTCATCTCTGATTATCCCCTCGGTCACGCTCATATTGCGTCGCCTAGCTCGCCGAGTTTCGAGACTCTCGATTTTTCCCTTTATTACGACCTTTCCTGGTCGCATTTCGGCAATCGTTCGCGGCGAAGCGTAATTTTCATAGTCACGCGGTAAATTGTAGAAAAAATCTCGCACCGTGCGGATACCGTATTTTTTCAAAATCTCAGCCGTTTTTACCCCCACCCCTTTTAATGATTCAACAGAATCGGATAAATTCATACTCGCCCCGAATGTTTTTCGCGCCACTTCGCGATTTCGCCGTGATTTCCAGATAGTAGCACCTCTGGCACTTTCATTCCCCGAAAATCCTCCGGCCGGGTATACTGCGGATATTCCAAATTATTACCATTCGAAAAACTCTCAATCTCCGCCGATTTTTCGCCGCCCAGCACCCCTGGAATTAGCCTGACCACACTATCAATAATAATCAGCGCTGGCAACTCACCCCCTGTAAGCACGTATTTCCCCAGTGAAATTTTATAATCCACAATCGACAAAATCCGCTCGTCGTAACCCTCGTAGTGAGGGCAAAGGATAATGAAATGGGAATTTGTTGATGCATTATAGAGATCATTTTTATTGGGGCAAGAATCCGCTAGTGTTTCCTCGAGCCCGTTTGCGACAACGGGAGCAATCTCCGAAGCGAGCCCCGTAACGACGGGCGCGAGCGAGGAGGGGCGAGAGGAGACGCTAGCGGATTCTTCCACATTAGCAAACTCTCGCGCTTTTGCTTGATCCCAAATCTCCCCGACTGGGGTCGGCAAAATCACTTTTGCGCTCGGAGCAGTCTTTTTGACACTTTCAATTGCGGCAAAAACCGGCTCACACCTAAGCAACATTCCATCTCCACCCCCATACGGCGTATCATCAACAGACTTATGCGGTCCAAGTCCAAAATCTCGCAAGTTTACCAATTCAAACTCCGCCAATCCCTTTTCGGTCGCCTTCCACATCATCGAAGTCTCAAGATACGGCTTCACCGCCTCCGGAAATAAAGTAATTATCGTAAATTTCATCATATCTCTATTATACCACAGTAAAAAGGAGACGTTGTGTGCCGTCTCCTTTCCCGCTGTTACGCGCCCACCCGTGGGGCACATTGGTTTGTTTTAATCCGCTGTTTATTTTTTTAATGTAAGTCTCCACACTCCACTAAGAATCAGTGGAACCCCTGTGAAGCGTACCAGCTTATACTTATAATAAAGCATAAGCAAAAAAGTGTCAACCCCTTTTTCTACACAAAAACAATATCAAAAACCCTAAAGTCCAACCTGCGGTTTGGTAATTTTCGAGACTGGCTTTCGTCTTGATTGGGCTGGTTTTGTCGAAATCACACTAGCTGTTTTGACCGTCCTGGTAGGTTTAGCGACCTTAGTGGTTCTTGCCGTTCTTGCCATCGCTTTTCTCGTCGTCGCTCTCTCCGTCGATTTAGTTTTTTGTACCGTTTTCTTTGCAACGCGTCGTTTTTTCGCTTCTGCTTCTCTTACAATTTGTGCCTCAATTCTCGCCGCTGTCGCTGTTACCGCCTCAATGTCGCTCGCATTTTCGTAAATCGTCAAAATCTGACGCAGAGTCGACACTTTCGGATCCAATTCATATGCACTCTCAAGCGCGTTAATCGCCTTTTTCTCATTTCCTAACTTCTCCTCCGCCTTCGCCAGCGCGATATACCGCGTCGGAACATCGCCTTCGAGCTCAATTGCCTGCGAAAAAGCCATTGCCGCCTTCTCGTATGCCCCCGTTTCCAGATAAATCAACCCCACATTATGAATCGACGCCGGATTATTATCAAGCGACTGCGCAATCTCAAAACATTCCACCGCTTCATCGTATTTTTGTCCCTTCGCATACAAAATCCCCAACCGATTATATGCCGCCGCATTTTTTTCGTCAAACTTCAAAATCGTCAGCAACGCCTTCTCCGCCCGAAATGGTTTTCGTTCTTTCATTGAAGTTTGCGCTACTTGCCACAACTTCTTCATCTGCGCCGCATATTTTGGTGATTTTTCCTCGACTTCCTTCTTTTTCGGCTCCAACGGAAAGAAAAACGCCAAATAAACTGTAAAAAGTAAAATCACAAAAACTGCAATCATAACCTTATTTTACCATAAAACCCATAAAATTAACAAAAAATTTAGCGACCGTCATTTCTAACTCAAATTCGCCACAATCTGTAATTTTATATGTCCATTTTTACTAATATTCTCATACGCGGTCAAAAACTTCGGCAATTTTTCAACGAAAATCATTTTTCCAGTAAGGAAATACGATTTATACAACATCTCGATCGCCACCCCTAGAACCGCCAGCGCCTGCTCTCGTTTATTGGTTTTAACTTTTGTCATTTTTTCCGCAATTGTCACTAGTTCCTTCGGTCCAGCCGTCATCAACTCCTTCGCCAAAGCCTTTGTTTTCTCATCTGTAACTACGTCCAATTTCAATTTCTGTCCCGGCAACCAAAAATAAATCATCGCTCGCGACAAAATCGTCGGCAAAAGTTGCGATGGCTTCGAAGTAATCAGTACAAAATGTACTTTTTCACTCGGCTCCTCAAAATTTTTCAATAATGCATTCGCTGCCTCAAGCCCCAGTTTTTCCGCTGGTCGAAATACTATAAATTGGTCAGTAAATTGTTTTCGCTTCAAAATTCCCGACATTTCACGTACTTGGTCAATCGTAATTACGGTTTTTTCCTCCGGTTTTAGAATAATCGCTTGCGGAACATCTACTTTCTCTCCGTCTGGCACCACAAAAATCGTCGTTCCACTTTTTTTGGCAATTTCTGGGATTTGTTTTATATCATCAAACCACATCGTTAAATTCCCGCGGAATTTCCGACCGAAACACCCGTCGCTCGCCCCCTGGAAGTGTAATTTCGAGCTCTTTTGCGTGCAGATATAGCCGTTTCCCCGGCGCGCCTTCATACACTGGATCGCCGACAATCGGATGCCCGAGATACTTCATATGTACTCGGAGTTGATGTGTTCGCCCAGAGGTCGGTTTTAACTCCACCAGCGAAAAATCATCGTTCTCACGCAAAACTTGATAAAAAGTCTCAGCTTCCTTACCGTTCGGATCGACCCGAAATGTCGTCGGGCGATTTTTGTCGCGCATCATCGGCAAATCAATTCGCGCCGCCGGCAGTTTCAAGTGTCCGCTTACAATCGCGACATAAGTTTTATGGACTTTACGGTCTTGGAATTGTTTTTTAAGGAATTTTTGCGTTTCTTCATTTTTTGCCAGAATCATCACCCCGCTGGTATCGCGGTCCAACCGATGACAAATCAACCCAAAATCCGCCAGCGTCCGCTCCGGACAATATTCGCCCTTCGCCTCGGACAACAGCCCCGCCGGTTTCTCAACTACCAACACATTTTCGTCTTCATACAAAGTTTTTGGCACCAAATCGGCATTTTTGAGTTTTTCCGGCACATTTAGCTCAATTTTCACTCCTTCCGGAAACTTTTGGTTCGGTTTTTTCACCACTTCGTCATTAACTTTAACAAAGCCTTCTTCGATAAATTTTTGCAAAGTTGAACGATTATAACTCTTAAAAATCCCCACCATCAGATGGTCTAGCCGAATTTTCTCTTCTTTTTCGGGCGCCTCCGCCAAAATCCGATCGCCGTTGACTACTCGCGACATCTCTGGCTTGCTAAACTTTTTTCCCGTTCGGATCATCTAAGTCCTACTGCTTTCTGGACTTCAAACAGCTTCGCTTCAGCGACCTCGTTAGCATATCTTTCGCCCTCCACAAGCAAATCCAGTACTTCCTCGTCCGAAACTTTCGCGAGTTTCGCCTGAAAATCAGAGAGCATCGCCGAAACGCTTCCCGCCACTTGTTTTTTCAGCTCACCATAACTCGTTTCTCCCGCCCAAGCCGCAATCACTTCCGTTAGTGGCGTGTTTGTCGTCAGCGCCTCAATCGTCAAAAGATTCGAAATCCCCGGCTGACTCCACATATCAAATTTCACCTTACCGAACGAATCCGTCGTCGCGGACATAATTTTCTTCGCAGCCTTTTCCGGCGTGTCACTAAGCATAATTTTCGAATTTTCGGCCTTGTTAGACTTACTCATTTTTTTCTCTGGGTTCAATAAGTCCCGAATTCGCACCCCGTCGTCCGTTCCCATAAATTTCACCTGCTCCGCAGTTTTCACCGGCACAGCGAAAATTTCGCCAAATTTATGATTAAAACGCATTGCGAGGTTACGAGTCAGCTCGATATGTTGGAACTGGTCCTCGCCAATCGGCACATAATCCGCTGAATAAAGCAAAATATCCGCCGCCATCAAAATCGGGTAGTCGAAAATTGCCACATTACACGACTCGCGCCCCTCAGATTTCTCCTTATATTGCGTCATTCGCGAAGTTTCGCCCATCGTCGCCACGCAATTCAAAATCCAGCACAGCTCCGAGTGCGCCGGCACATGACTTTGGCGATAAATATGCACATTTTCATTAACTTTTAGCCCCGCCGCGAGGTAATATTTCAGCGACCGCAAAGTATTTTCCTGTAAATCCCCCTCCACTTCTG
This sequence comes from bacterium, assembly GCA_963624235.1. Classification (GTDB taxonomy): domain Bacteria; phylum Patescibacteriota; class Saccharimonadia; order Saccharimonadales; family Saccharimonadaceae; genus Nanosyncoccus. The sequence continues at coordinate 4,934 of CAVFNU010000055.1, forward strand.
AAATAATCGAATGC
>CAVFNU010000056.1:0-2853 GCA_963624235.1 bacterium
GTCTACGGGGGCGGGGGAGATTATTTTCGAGCGAAGCGTTTTGCACGAAAACATAAATTAAATGTGCGATTTTATGGCACGGTGAAATTTACTGAAATTCAAAAAGAGATCAATAAGGCACATCTTGACGTTCTAGTGTCGTATAATTTTGATACTTTCGGAATGACGTTGATTGAAGCGGAAGCGGCGGGAGTGGGCGTGTTTTTCTGCGACCCAGATATGCGAGAAGTGGTGCCAGCGGGGAGTTTTGTAATGGCGAAAAGTCCAGAGGCAGAAAAAATGGCTGAGGCATTGTTGGATTTAGTTGCACATCCGGAAAGAATTCGGGAAATGTCGGAGGCGATGGTTCGGCACCGCGAAGAAATTCTGATCTTAAATAGAATAGAGTTGCTAATAAAGGCATTTAGTGGTATAATAAAGAAATGAGATATTTGGCAGATTTGTTGACGCTTTCACGTTTTATTTTAGGTCTGGTTCTTTTCGGGCTGGCATTTTTTGGTGGGTCGGCAAGCAGTGCTTTCATCGTCTTTTTAGCAGCGGAATTGACCGATACTTTCGACGGAACTTGTGCGCGAAAATGGCCCTTCCCGAAAGGTAAAGAGCCTTGGTACCGAAAATATGCAGCGCGATACGACATGGTTGCAGATGTATTGTTAGCTGGCGCACAAACACTTTATTTGTTATTCCAGGTCGATGTGGCGATCGGCATGGCGATCGTGGGATTTTATGCGCTTTGTGCATTAACGGAACTGGTACTTTACGGGAAGTTTTTCGGACATCCCGACAACTGCACGCCTACTTCGTTAGTAAAGCGAAATTTTCCGTTGGCGAAAGATATTATCATCACCCGACGTTATATGTATACGATTTGTCTCGGAATTACGAACGCGTTTATTTTGTTTGCGACTGATTGGCCGGAGCCGGTGAAATATTTGTTGTTTATTTTTGGTTGTTCGATTTTTGTGTTTATTTGGTTCTTCTTACGGCAACGTCGCGAAAATGTTTCGCGTGATGCGACGGAAATCGAAAAAGAATTGACAGAAAAAACAGGCAAAAAATCTAAAAAAATTGCTTTGAAAAAATCTACAAGTTCGAAAAAGACTAAAAAAGCGCAGAAATAGTTGCGTTTTGAAAATTGTTTGGATTATAAAGATTTAATGCGACGATTTTAGCGGCGACTTCACCCTGCCAAAAGGTAATTGGATGAAGGCCAGCTTTCGCGAGCGGAACAGCTTTAACGGTCCCATTCTCGGCGATCAGAATTTGTTCGTTGTGAAGAGTAATAATTTTAGTGGGGTAACTTAAAGTGAATTTATGGAGTGCGTCGGCGACTTGGACGAGAGATTGGCTAAGTAATAACATTTTTGGATAGTAAACTGCGCGAAAAAGTTTTTGGAGTTGTGGGAGAGAGGCAAAAAAAATCAAATTTTCGTTTTGGAGCGATTTTTCGGGATTTTGATCAGCGATCAGGTCAACTGCATCGCGCGTGATTAACAGAGGTTTTTCGGAGTTTTCGCCGGCGCTAACAACGACCTTTTCGGTGATTGAATTTTTTGAGAAATCACCGAGGAAAAGATTAAAATCGACGGTATTGAGAGCGTTTTTAAGCTCTTTTTCATCAGCGAAAGAACCCGAATCGGTCGAGGAGAGAAAAATAAAATTCGGCAAGTCAGGAAGCTTCGCTTTTAGTGCATCAGGAAACACGATGTTTATATTTTCCAACGGATAATTTTGCGTCGCGAATTCAGCAATTTTAATTTCGGTGCGGAAACTTTGGGCATTGCCACCGATAATATTCAGGCGACCTTGTTTTTGCTCGGGAATGTTCCAAGTTAAATCCGGATCGGGTTTTGTTTCAATTTTAGAGAAAAAGTCCATATTAAAACTCCAATTCAATACTAATCGGACAATGATCGGACCCGAAATAATGTTCGTAAATTTCGGCGGATTTGAGATTTTTTTTGAGACTTTCGGAGATGAAGAAATAGTCAATCCGCCAGCCGACATTATTTTCGCGTGCTTTGCCCCAATGGCTCCACCAAGTATAGCGTTCGACGTCAGGATGTTCAGCACGGAAAGCATCAATAAAGCCAGCGTGGAGTAAATTAGTGATTCCCTGTCGTTCTTGATCGGTGAAGCCGGCGTGAAGGTGGTTAGTTTTCGGGCGCGCAAGGTCGATTTCTTGATGCGCGGCATTAAAATCACCACAAACAACTACTGGTTTAGTTTTTTCAAGTTCTTTAAGCGATCGCAAAAAATCCGGATCCCAATTTTCTTCGCGAAAACGCAGTCGCGATAAATCTGGCTTCGAATTCGGGACGTAGACGTTGACCAAATAAAATTTTTCGCAATCCGTGATTAAAATTCTGCCTTCGAAAACGGCGATATTATTTTCGGGATTGACTTCGCCAGTTGAAAAAGTTGCGTGTTGGCAGACATCGGAAAGATTTATTTTTTCTTTGACTAAATCTGCTGACGATTCGGAAAATAGGGTCGCCGTTCCAGAGTAGCCAGGCCTTTCAGCAGGATTCCAGACAACTTTATAACCCGGAAATTCGAAATCGACTTGTGCGGGTTTAGCTTTAATTTCTTGCAGACAAAGAATGTCGGGTTTTTCGGCAACCAAAAAATCTTGTAAGACATTTTTTCGCAAAACTGCACGCAGCCCATTTACGTTCCAAGAATAAATTTTCATTAGAACCGACCCCGCTCGATATCACGCTTTTTAATAGTTTCGCGTTTATCATATTTCTTCTTCCCTTTCCCGACGGCGATGACGAGTTTAATGTAGCGTCCGCCAGCAAGAATTTTTACTGGAACGATGGTCGATCCGGCAACTTTTTCGCGTTCGAG
>CAVFNU010000057.1:0-6630 GCA_963624235.1 bacterium
AGCGCCGAGAGTTAAGTTGTTGAGCCAAAGTTCGCCGCCACGAATGGTGACGAAAGCGCCTTTGAGCTGAACATGATGGTCACGAATCGAGCGGACTTCGTCGCCTTTTAAATTTAAACCCACCACAAGTTCATCGCCGAGCGTGTAATCATAGCGCGCGCGACGGTTAACCGTAACTGTAGCCGGAGCTTTTTTCTTTTTCATATCTATTATTATATCACTATTTTATCTTTACGTTGTCGGTCCCGACGACGGCTTTTAATTTGGCGACTAATTCGTGATTTGCTTCGACATGAAAAGGCATTTTTAGCGGACGCTTTTTATCGCCTTCTTTTAAGACTAAAACGACATCTTGAAAGCCACGATAGATATCGGCAAGACGGCGAATATCAGATAAAACTTCCTTGTCTTCGGGGTCTTCAATGAGAATGTAAAGACGTTCTTTGCGGTGATCTTTGGGGGGTTCTTTAATAATGCGTTTTTCACCGGAAGACGTATCGAGCGAAACGTTTGAATAAGAACGATCGGCGCCGCGCGCATAGCCACGACGGTTAGATTGTGGAGCGACGACTGGAGCAGCGAGGCGAGTGTTAGTCGATTGGTAATTTTCAAGCACCTCGTCAGAAATTAGTTCCACAGTTTCGGCCAATAACTTCACATCAGTTGTGATACGACCATCACGATCGGTGGCATTGACTTTGCCTTTAACACGGACAACATTGTCGACTACTAATCTGGCGCCACATTCGGCAAAGACACTTGGGAAAACAATAAATTCAATTTCATCGGATTTGTTTTCGAGTTTGACAAAGGCCATTTTGTCACCCTTTTTAGTGAGAATGGTGCGGATTGAAGTAATAATTCCGCCGATGATGACGAGCTTATTGTTATAATCAGCGCTGATATATGACATCGGATGAGTTTGTTCTTCGAAATAAGTGTCATATTTATCGAGCGGGTGTGCTGAAAGGTAGAGCCCCATCAAGTCGCGTTCCCACAATAACTGTTCTTTTTCGGGATATTGCGTGGGGGCGGACTTAATTTCAACTTCTGGGACCATACCAGCTTCACCCATCATGCCGAATAAATCGGTCTGGCCGGAGCCGACATCTTTTTGGATTTTGGCACCATAAGCTTGAATCGCTTCGAGATTATAAAGTAAATCCGAACGCGAAAAACCGAAGCGATCAAACGCACCGGTCTTAATCGCGGATTCCCAGGATTTTTTATTAAACTTTGTGCTGTCGACACGTTTGGCGAAATCGCAAATGGATTTAAAGGGGCCATTTTTATCGCGTTCGGGGATGACGATTTCTTCAACTAAAGACTTGCCCATGTTTTTGATGCCGGAAAGACCGAAACGAATAGTTTTTTCGCCACCAACAATACCAAAATCGCCATAAGATTCATTAATGTCAGGGCCGAGAACTTTAAGCCCCATTTTTTTACATTCGGCAATCTCGATGGCAAGCCGGTCGGTCCAGCGCATGTCGGCAGTCATTAATGCCGCCATAAAAGCGTCGGGATAATGAGCTTTCAAATATGCCGTCCAATAAGCGATGAGCGCGTAGCACGCGGCGTGGGACTTGTTAAAACAATAGTTCGCGAAATCGAGAAGTTGGCTCCAAAACTTTTCGGCAATTTCTTCGGTTGCGCCGCCGACTTTGACTGCGCCTTCGATAAATTCGGGTTTAACTTTTTTCATTAATTCAATCTTTTTCTTCCCTACGGCTTTACGCAAGGTATCCGCCTGACCGCCGGTAAAACCACACCAAGAACGAGAAATCTGCATGAATTGTTCCTGATAAATCAAAATACCATAAGTGTTTTTAAGCGCCGGCTCGAGACCGGGATGCAAATAAGTAATTTCTTCTTGGCCGTGCTTGCGACGAATGAAGGAGTCGATAAACTGCATCGGGCCGGGACGGTAGAGTGCGACCATAGCGATGATGTCTTCAAAAGTCGAGGCTTTCAAATCGCGGAGGTAACGTTTCATGCCGGCAGATTCCAGCTGGAAGACGCCGGTAGTTTCGGCGCGCTGAAGCAGTTGATAAGTTTCGGGGTCATCGAGCGGGAGGTTAGTTAAATCAATATCGTTTTTATAGACTTTGCGAATCATGCGGAGCGCGTTGTTAATAACCGACAAGTTGGAAAGACCGAGAAAGTCCATTTTAAGAAGCCCGAGTTCTTCGACTTGACCCATCGGGAACTGAGCGGCGATAGGACCTTTGGCGGAAACTTCGAGCGGGAGGAATTTAACTAAATCGTCGGGGGCGATGATGACGCCACAAGCATGAACACCGTGATTTCTGATCGTGCCTTCAAGACGCGAAGCAAAATCGATAACTTCCTTCGAAGTCGGATTGGTTTCGTATTCTTGTTTTAAGTCCGGAACTTCTTTAATGGCGTCTTTTAGGTGGACGTGGTGACCCATAACTGGGTCGGGGACCATTTTGGCGAGCCGGTCAGCTTCGGAGTAAGGGACTTCCAAAACACGAGCGACATCGCGCACGGCGTTTTTGGCCATCATTTTACCAAAAGTGGCAATGTTTGAGACTCGCTGGTCGCCGTATTTTCTAGTACAATATTCGATTACTTCGTCGCGACGCGTGTCTTGAATATCGGTATCGATATCCGGCATCGAAATACGGTCCGGGTTTAAGAAACGCTCGAAAAGCAAATCGTATTTCAAGGGATCGAGTTCAGTAATGCGAAGAGCGTAGGCTAGAATCGAGCCGGCGGCCGAGCCACGACCGGGACCATAAACGATACGTTGGGCCTTGCCCCAGTTGATAAAATCTTGAACGATCAGAAAATAACCATTATAACCCATTTTGTCGACAACTGACAATTCGTAATCGATGCGCGGGAGAACTTTATGCGTTTCATCGCGACTTTTGTCGACTTCTTCAAGAAGCTTGCGACATTCCGCGACTTTTAATTCACTAGCTTCTTCTAAGGTTTTTTCGGCATAACGATAAACCAGACCTTGAAAAACTAATTTATCAAGATAAGTTTTTTCGTCTTCCCCGTCCGGAACGGGAAATTTCGGAATTAAAATCCGGCCAAGCTGAAGATCGACATCGCAACGGTCTGCGATTTTTTTAGTATTTAAAACCGCTTCGGGGCAAGTGTCCTGCCAGTGATCGATAATTTCTTGTGCGGGAATGACGTGAAGATCGTAATCTTTCAAGGTCATGCGCTTCGAGTCAGAAAGGTTCGATGCGGTGCCAATACAAAGCAAAACTTCATGGGCGTCTTGATCTTCTTTTTTGAGATAATGTGCGTCACAAGTAACAACTAGTGGGAGTCCGAGTTCTTTCGCATGCGCCATGTGCCAGTCGTTAACTTTTTTCTGCTCAGCGGAATGGGTAGAAGATTTCGGATGACCGTGATCTTGCATTTCGAGATAAAATCGGTCTTTAAAGACGTTACGATACCAGTCGATAAGCTCTAATGCCCGCGCATCGTCGTCGGCACGAATAGCTTCGGAAATTTCTGAACCCATACAGCCCGAGAGACAAATAATTCCTTCATTATATTTTTCAAGTTCCGCGTGATCGGTACGGGGCTTATAATATTTACCATGGACCTCGGCATTGCTCATAATCCGACAGAGATTTTCAAAGCCTTTGTTATTCATGGCAATCAGAGTAATATGAAAACGCTGTTTATCATGCGCGGGATCTTTGTCGGTCATTTTGCGTGCAGCGACGTAAGACTCGAGACCGAGCAAAGGTTTAATCCCCGCGGAATTGCATTCTTTGTATAATTCAACCAAGCCCGACATGGTGCCGTGGTCGGTCACCGCCACGGCTTCCATACCGTCGTTTTTAACAAATTCCACTAACTCAGGAATCTTCGTCAAACCATCAAGAAGCGAATAGTGCGTGTGATTATGCAAATGAACAAAATCACTAGGTTTTAGTTTCATTTCTTCTCGCTGGCTGGTTTATTCTCGGCAGCCGCTTTTTTCTCAGCAGTTTTCTTTTCGGCGACTTTTTTCTTGTCGCAATCACATTTTGCATCTTTGTCGCATTTACAGTCGTCGTCGCATTTACAACTTTTAGTTTTAGACTTCTCCGCTGCTTCTTTATCGTCATCGCTAGTAAAATCAATTTTGATAAATTTGCTAGCGATTGCCCCCGCGGCCGCGCCTAAGACTGCACCAAGAAAGAACTTTCCAGCTCCGTGTTTTTTCGGTAAGTTTTTTTCATTTTTTTCCGTCATCGGTTTTCCTTTCTTTGGTTTCTTTAAGTTTACTTTTCAATTTAGGGTTGACATATTTGTCGACAAACATTTCGACAGTTCCGCCGATTGAAGTCATGCCTTTAAGGTTCATGACAATGCCGTTAGTGTTTTTAGCGATATCTTGACTCTCAATTACAACTTCGCGAGCTTCTTTAGTAAGATTGATTAATTTGATGATTAAGACAATCCCTAAAATTAGAAACACCAGCAAAGTGATACTTAGGATTGCTACGATGATCCATTCTGCTACATTCATATTTGCCTCCTTTATTTTATTGTATCATTTTTCGGATATCATCGCCATAGTCAGTTTCGGAAAGTACGTATTCGAGATGTGCCATAAAATAATTTTTCGGGTCGCCGGTAGTGATCCATTTACCCTGACTTTTCGCAACCACGACATCGCCATTTTCTGCGAGTTTAGTAATCGCATCCACGGTCCACAGTTCGCCATCAAGACCAGTATTCGACGGAACGAGATAATCAAAGACTTCCGGCGTGAGCAAATAGCGACCGTAGCTGGTTAAATTGCTTGGTGAAAGATCTGGAGTTTTTGGCTTTTCGACAATATGGCTCAGAGTTCCATTTTCTTTTAAAGCAATCATACCGTATTTATTCCAGACTTCTTCGGGCATCTCTTGTGCGGCGATAATCGCTTTTGCGCCAGGATTTTTCTCGTATTCATCGATCAAAGTCTTTACGTCGCTCGGTCCGAGAATTAAATCATCGCTATAAAGAACTACAAAAGCTTCTTCGTCTTTGACAAAATCTTTCGCGGAAACAATTGGCGAGCCGTTACCATAAGGTAAGTTCGGATCTTGTTCGATGACGGTGATTTTTGGGAAATTCAAAACTTCTTCGACTGGTTCGAAACGTTTGGATTTTCCCTGTTTATCCAACAATTCTTTAACGTTAGTTGCTGGGTTATGGAAATAATCTTCGTAGATTTCTTTAGATTTAGTGTTCGGAGTGGCGACGATGATAATCTCTTCGATACCGGCCGCGACACATTCCTCGACGCAAAATTGCATAACGGGCTTCGCGCCGATCGGAATCATAGCTTTCGGAATAGTTTTAGTAATTGGCAAGTACCGACTAGCAAAGCCGGCGTCGGTGATGATAGCTTTTTTGATAGTTGTCATAATAAGGTCTCCTTGAAACTTTATTATATCATAGATTAATTAGTTTGGAGAGTTTGGATTTCACGAAGTAAATCATCATAATTTTCGTCATCTTCGTCTATTTCGGCGAGTTTAGCAGAAAGAGTGCGAATTTGGTGTTGTTTTAGGGCTTTATTATAGCGAGCAAATAATTCTTTAGCCTCTTGTTCGAGATCGGTGTCGGAAATTTCGTGTTCACGATTAAAAATCAATTCAAGCTCAGCCAAGCGCGTTTCATCTTCGGGGACAGCAAGCGGAATTTTAGTATCGACAATTCCGCCGAAGATTTTTAAGGCAAGCAGACTATTCTCTAGCGCAATTAGCTTATCGTTTTTCGGCGCTTCGGTTTTCGGTTTTTTTAGAAAGTGTTTTGGTTTTTCGGCGAGCTTACGGTTCAATCGTTCGCCCTTCTCGCGCAAAACTTCCGTTTCGACTCCTAACTTTTTCGCGATTTTTGATTCATAGCTAGCGCGCTCGACTTCATCTTTAACATAGCTCAATAATTTTAGAGCGATGTCGGAATATTTGCGTTTGTCGGGCGCGGAATCTAAATTTAAGTTTTCTTCGTATTTTTTAAGCAACCAATCAACAGCCGGAACTTTATGTTCGACGGCTTGTTGCCAAAGTTTGGGATCTTTTTGAATTAGTTCGTCGGGATCTTTAGCGCCGTGATAATCGGAAATCACTGAAAGATCGATACCAAGATCGCCAGCCATCATAATGGCGCGTTCGGTAGCTTTAATCCCAGCGGCATCGCCATCATAAGCGAGACGGATATCGGAAGTTAGTCGGCTCAGGGCTTTTAGATGATGCTCGGTCATAGCGGTGCCACTAGTCGCGACAGCTTCTTTGACGCCAGCTTGATGAGATGAAATTACATCCATATTGCCTTCGACAATGACAACATAGCCGCTATGACGAATGGATTCTTTGGCTTGAAAAAGTCCGAAAATGAATTTTGATTTGTTGAAAAGTAGAGTTTCGGGAGTGTTGAGGTATTTCGGTTCTGACTTGTCGAGCACGCGAGCAGTGAAGCCGATGACATTGCCGGTGGTGTCGATAAATGGAACGGTCATACGATTGCGAAAAAGGTCGCCTTTGAAACGATTTAAAAGACCGGCGGTGTCGAGTTCCGCTTCGGAGAAACCGCGTTTTTTAAGTGCAGTGACCATATCTTTTCCGTTCGGAGGAGCAAATCCGATTTTGAATTCTTCAACGG
>CAVFNU010000058.1:0-4137 GCA_963624235.1 bacterium
GTATTATATTTATATAATACTCGGGCCGACAATTTACGCGCAGATGCATTTTGAGAAAAAACGAATGAAAGGAGAATTAAAGGTAAAAAATGCTTAAACTATTTAAATTTTTAAAGCCATATTGGTGGCAAATTATTTTATTGCTCGCAGCAACCGGTGGACAAGTCTGGGCGACGCTACAGCTCCCGACCTTAATGGCGAACATTATTAATGACGGAATCGTGCCGGGAAATATGGATTATATCTGGGAAGCTGGTGGCTGGATGTTGCTAGCAACAGCCTTCTCAGGACTAATGTCTTTCGTTACGAGCTTTTTCTCGGCGCGAATCGGTGCAGGCTTTTCGCGCGATCTAAGGGCTGCGGTTTTTAGCAAAGTTCTGAGTTTTAATACGGCCGACTTGAAAAATTTCAGTACCGCCAGTTTGATTACGCGTACAACCAACGACGTCAATCAAGTCCAACAAGTGATCACGATGATGCTGTCGATGTTTTTGCGTGCGCCAATGTTTTGTATTTTAGGTCTAGTGATGGCGATCCAAATCGCAGCGGAAATGAGTTGGATTATTGCGATCGGAGTGTTAGCGATCGTAATTTTGGTGACGGTTATCATGGTTCTAGTAATCCCGAAATTCAAACTTTTCCAAAAATTAGTTGATAAAATCACTTTATTGACACGCGAAAATTTGACTGGGTTAAAAGTGATTCGTGCCTTTAATAACGAAGCGTTAGAGCAAAAGAAATTCAAACGCACGAATGATGATATGGCACGACTTTTGGTCACGGTTGACCGTATTCTGGAATTACAAAATCCATTCATTAATGCGATTTTCAACGGGATGACGCTTCTATGTGCGTGGATCGGGATCTCACTTTTAACGACCGACTTCGCGTATCTTGGGAATATGTTAGCCTTCGTGCAGTATGTTTCGCACGTGATGATGTCGTTTTTGATGATGTCGATTTTGTTAGTAATGTTGCCGCGAGCAAATGTTTCGGCGGGACGAATTAATCAAGTATTGAAAACGCCATCAAAAATTCACTGGGAGAAAAAAACGCGTGGCGTGCCGGAGAAACAAGCATCGGTTGAATTTTGCAATGTAAGTTTTAGTTATGAAGGCGCAGCGGAGAAAGTTTTGACTAATGTTTCATTCTTGGCCAAGGCAGGTGAGACTACGGCTTTTATCGGCTCGACTGGCTCCGGAAAATCGACATTAATTAATTTAGTGCCGCGATTTTACGAAGCAACCGACGGAGAAATTCTCATCAACGGTATTTCGATTCGCGATTATGCGAAGGATGATTTAATGGGAAAAATCGGTTTAGTACCACAGAAGGGAATTTTATTTTCTGGAACAGTGGCTTCAAACATAAAATTCGGAGCGCCGAATGCTACTGATACTGAAATGAAAAAGGCCGCAAAAATCGCACAAGCCGATGATTTTATCGAAAAATTTGCGGAAAAATATAAAACTCCGATCGCACAAGGCGGAACCAATGTTTCTGGCGGGCAGAAACAACGACTTTCGATTGCACGAGCGATTTGTAAAAAGCCAGATATCTATGTCTTCGATGATGCATTTTCGGCTTTAGACATGAAAACTGACGCGAAACTACGCGCAGCATTAAAACCGGTGACGCGCGATTCCGTAGTTTTAATTGTCGCGCAACGGGTAAACACAATTAAAGACGCCGACCAAATCATAGTGCTTGATAAAGGCACTGTAGTGGGGAAAGGTAAGCATCTAGAATTGCTCGTCAGTTGTCCGATTTATCAATCAATCGTTAAGTCGCAACTTTCAGATAAAGAATTTAGAGAAGAAGCACGGAGGGCAAAAAATGGATAATCACGAAATTAATACAACTGCGAGGGTGAAGAATTCACGTAAAACTTGGAAGAATGTTCTGAGCTCGACTAAAAAATATCGTCTGCCGATTATTGTTTCGATCTTCTTGGCGATAGCGTCGGCAGTGGTTGGCCTGTTCACACCAAAAATTCTTGGAGACATGACGAATGTCGCAGTCGATACTTATCCGGACATCGATTTTAATACTATTGGCGGATTGGCGATTTTAGCGATCGTGCTGTTTGTCGTTTCGGGGATTTTGAATTATATGCAAGCCTATATTCTCGCGGTCGTTTCGGCAAAATATACTCGCGATTTAAGAAAGGCGATTATCGAAAAAATCTCGCGCTTGCCAATTTCATATTTTGACAAGCATAAATTCGGCGATACCCTGTCGCGAATGACGAACGATGTAGATGTTCTAACAACTTCAATGTCGCAGGAGATCGCTGATTTATCGCTAAGCTTCACGACTTTGATCGGCGTGATGGTGATGATGCTGACAATTTCAGTACCATTGTCGCTGGTAGCTTTCATTGTGGTTCCGCTGTCGATTTTCGTGGTAGGAAAAATTATGAAATTTGCGCAAAAATATTTCCGCGAGCAGCAAAACACTTTAGGCATACTGAATAGTAAAATCGAAGAGAATTATGCTGGGCAAATAATTATTAAGGCAAATTCGTACGAGACTACGGCACAGGCGGATTTTGATAAAACTAATAAAAAATTAGCGCAGGCAGCGACCAAAGCACAAATTTTTTCGGCTTTGTCGTATCCAGTGACTAGTATTTTTACGAACCTCGGTTATGTCGCGATTTGCATTCTTGGCGGGATGTTTGTGATTCAAGGACGTATTAATATCGGCGGGATTCAGGCCTTCATCCAATATGTTTCACGTTTTAATCGCCCGATCACGGAAGTCGCTTCAACAACGGCAACGATTCAATCTTTGCTTGCAGCAGCGGAACGGATTTTTGACTTCTTGGACGAGCCGGAGGAAGAGCCCGACCATGAAAAAGCGCAAATTATTAAAAAAGTGCGTGGAGAAGTCGAATTCCATCATATCGACTTCGGCTATCTGAAAGACACGCCGGTGATTAAAGACTTCTCGGTGAAAGTCGAGCCGGGAATGAAAGTAGCGATTGTTGGACCAACCGGAGCGGGAAAGACAACGATGATTAACTTATTGATGCGTTTTTACGATCCGGATTCGGGATATATTACAATCGACGGCGTACCGACGACAGAAATGAAGCGGGCAGATGTTAGGCAAATGTTCGGAATGGTTTTGCAAGATACGTGGTTGTTTAGTGGTACGATTGAAGAGAATTTGCGTTACGGACGACAAGATGCGAGCCTCGCGGAAATTAAGCGAGCGGCAAAAGCTTCGAATGTTCATCATATTATTGAATCATTGCCGAAAGGTTATAATACGACAATCTCGGAAGACTCGGATAACATTTCAGCGGGCGAAAAACAATTGATTACGATCGCGCGAGCGATGGTAGCAAATCCGCCGATGATGATTTTAGACGAAGCGACTTCGAATGTTGATACGCGAACGGAACAATTAATTCAGGATTCGTTCGAAAAATTAACTTCGGGACGTACTTCATTCGTAATTGCACACCGACTATCGACAATTCGCAATTCAGATTTGATTTTAGTGATGAAAAATGGGGCAATCGTCGAGCAGGGGACGCATGATTCGTTGCTCAAAGCTAACGGATTCTATGCAGAGCTTTATAATTCACAATTTGCGGAAGGCTAAAATACAAAAATCGCGAAAATTTAATGCGGAAGGTTTTGCGAAGATTTTTGCAAAAGTTTTGTAATTTTTGCGAGCGGATTATTTTTCGATTTTTCTAATAATTTTCGCTAAAACCCCGTCAATCGAAGCCGCAGCGTCGATTACTTCTAAATTAAAATCTCGCGCGATTTCAAGATAGGCATTATTAACGCGTTGTTGAAACTCATTGGGTTTGGCCTCAAAAGTTTCGGCTTTCTTACCGCGATGCTCTTGACGTTTAAGTCGTTCGGCGTCGGAAACCGTTAAAATAAAACCGAAATCCGGCGTGAAATATTTCTCCGGTAAAATGTTCTTGGTCAATTCGATAATTTGCGTGCGCGGAATACCTTCGCCATACCCCTGATAGGCGAGTGTCGACCAGAAATTACGTGATGAAATGACGATTTTGCCGGCATTTAGAGCTGGCTTAGCAATTTTTTGCCAAAGCTCCACTCGTGCGGCGGTGAATAATAGAACGTTTGTTATCGGCTCTAAGTTATAACC